>WRKH01000304.1 GCA_009778175.1 Turicibacter sp. | reverse complement strand
TTGGGGGCTGGCCCCCAACGGGGTCAAGGGGCAGAGCCCCTTGCGGGGTGTGGGGCAGAGCCCCACGATCTTAGAAAGATGTTGATGATGGATTTAGAGCAGAGTTTGGAGTATCCGTTGCCGCGGCTTTCTGTGGTGTCTTGTGATTTGACCATAGATGAAAGTACACGTAAGGCGATGATAAAATTGAAAAATGTGGCAGGCGGAACGCTTGTGGGTAAAATAGTATCTTCTGCTAAATGCCTTAAATTTGAACCCGAAGAATGGTCAGGCAACCGTGCGGAAATTGTCTGTGTGTTTTCGTTCCTCTTGGAAGATAAATGGTATCCTGGAGATACCCGTAGCTTTAGAGCTGTTGTCAAATCCAATGGAGGCGAAGAAGTTCTGCAAATTACCGCTAGACTAGCCAAAATGTCCATACGCACAAAATCGAATAGCTCCATAGCTACGCTTGCCGATTTTTTCGCATATGCACAGGTTGCCGAAGTGGCTGAAATTGCCGCCATTTTCACAAGCCCCGAATTCGCCAAACTCCTAACTGTAGCCAATTTCCCTTACATTGACGTTTATAAAACGCTAATTACCCAATCAGACCTCCCTAAAGCCCTTGATGACTTCTTTATTTTGGCAGGTCTGAAAAAACACACCGATATTTTTGTGGCAAAAAACGAAATAGAACATAATTCCATCGACAACGGTATGATACAGGCGAATTTTATAGTGGAAAAAAGCGATGCAGGTCATGTAGATGCTAAAATTGTTACTTCCTTCCCCAAATCTCACTGGCTCACGATAAAGACAAAAACCGTGAAATTTAACGAAAATAAGGCGGAAATTAGATATGCGATCGACCCGCTGCTAATTACCAACCGCTATGTGCGAGAACGAATTATAATCCAAACACCCGCCCGCTGCCTGCCGATAAATATCGTGTTCAAACGCTCGTCCCCATTTACCGCTGTTTTAAATAGACAGGGCTTTACCTACAACGATAACGGCTTTGTAACAATAACAACCCCGTTAAAACGCCCATTGAAGATACATATTCTTAGTAATAGCAGCTTTGTGCGGTTCTATCAGCTAGAGTATAGCGTAGACGGCGAAATTAAAATCCCGTTCACAATCAAGCTACCAACCTTGCAAGCGGCACAAATGCTATTTCGCAAAATCCCCGCCCTCTCCGCCACCATCAATATCAAAGCCGAATATAAAGGAAAAATCATCACAAAATCCCTAAAACTAACAGCAGGCGAGTTCTAATCGCAAACAACGAAAAAAGGTGCGGGTCTGGGGGCGCGCCCCCAGCGGGGTCAAGGGGCAGAGCCCAGCGGCAAGACGGTCTTGTGCCAGGTGTGGGGCAGAGCCCCACGGTTTTAAGTATAGGATTTAGAAAATGATGGATAATGTTGAAAGTAGATTGGAAAAAAATAGTGTGAGAAATACGCTGATTTATGTGCTGCGTAAGTGGCTCGCTTGTGCTGTTATGATGAAAGATGACTTGGGAAATCCTCGCGATTCTTTGTATAACGCCAACCACATCGTTTTGTCCGCCCTTAAAAAAAATCCATCCGAATTGCGCCTGTTTTGGACGGCAATTTTCTTTGCAATCGAACTCGGACACCTGGATCGAGCTAACGAAATGCTCGATATGGCATATACTTACCGCTCCTTCTACCGCAATAACGCACCCCTCCACTATATGATTTTGTCGTTCCTGTACGCCTATTTGGAACTCAAACAAAAACGCATAAAATCGGCAAAAAAATATTGGCGAAATCTGGAAAATGTGAAAAATATCGGCAATTTTGCACCCTATCAAGAACTTATGCGAGGCTTTCTGCACTTGATTGCACAAGAATTTGAAGATGCTCTCAAACATCTGCACACAAGCCATACCATGGGCTGCCGCTCCGTTTTTTTGTACGTGGCTCTGTACAATTACTATCGTACAACCCAAAAACCCAAAGCCCCTAGCTTCGCCACCTCCGACCTGCTTTTGCAAACCCTGCAATGGTCACTTGTTCATAACGCCGATATTGATGATATTGTAACGGTGTATAGCAACGAACTCATTCTGAGTCATCAGATGAAATTAGCCGAACGCATCTACAACCTTTCGCCCAATCCGTGGCTTTTGCGGGCTATTTGTACACATCATATGTCGCTAGACGATCATAGCCCGAAAGCCCACGATTATTATAAAGATGCCGAACGCCGTCAAATAAATTTGCCAAACCTAAGCCGTTTTCTCATAAAATCGGCATTTGAAAACGGCTCGGAACACATACATCACTTCACTATGGCGGGCTTTTTGCAAAAAATGCCCGAAGATTTGCCCGAGGACTTGCTTGCGTTTATCTATCATCTATTGCTAACCGATAGCAATCTGCGAGATTTAGCCCCGCCGCATAACCCCAAAATTTTTGCCCTAGCCGAAGATTTCCTAGCCGCTAACAAACGCAGCCGTTACGCCAACACACTCTATCATTATTACTGGGTGTATAACAAAACCAGCCCGAAAATCCCGCTAATCGAGGATATTCTCCAGGCGGATTTGTGCAAATTTGAAATATCCGACCCGACGGACACGGTTCGTTATCTTTATGTGAACGAGTGGGAAAAAAATAGCATACAGGAGTATAAGCTCGAAAAAAACCAAAAAATCTCGATAGAGGCGATCGGCGGCGGATTCAAATATAGCTGCCTAAATGCCGAACAGACAGCCGTTTTGGATAATATTTTAGAGATACGCCGCCTAGTCCCCTCGGCTGATGTGGCATTATATCGCCATTTTTACGATAAGGGTACGGAAAATTTCAACATAATCGCCTATTTGGCTAAATCAAAAGGGCAGGATATAAAAATTCTGGAGGAAGCAATGTCGAATCCGCTTTCTTCGGAATCGTTCAAAACCCGTTGTGGGGCGACTTTGGGGCAGATTCACTTCAATCGCAATAATTTCGACCTTTCGCTAAAATATTATGCCCAAACGAACGAGAACACGCTCGAGCCAAAACTCCTTGAGCATATGCTTTTCGCATACATCAAGCAAAAAGCCTTTGCAGAGGCAACAGGGCTAATCTTACGGGTGGGCAGCAAAATTTCGGGGAAAATACGTATAAACGCCCTAAAAATCATTGCGGCGGAGCAGGGCGATTGGCTTTTTGACCTAGCGACACCTGCTTACGATACTTTAATTGCAGGCGACTATAATGAAAATCTCCTAAACACCGTTTTAGACCACTATATCGGCACTCACAAGGAATGGTTGAATCTAGGTGCAACCCTTGCCGCCCTCGAGCTGCCTTTCAACATAAAATTGGCAGAAATTATCCTAAAATCCGCCACTAGTTCGCATTATTTCGACGAGCACACACAGGAAATTTTTGTCAACTACGCACAAGCCGTATCCACCGAAACAAATTTGGGGCAGGACTTTATTTATTTGGCAATTTATAATATAATGGTAAGAGATGCGAAGCCGATTTCTGCGTTTATTTCGTTGCTAGAACAGTTGCCGCAAACGGATATTCTTGCCATAGCCCTTTCTCATCTCTACCTAACTCACGACCTAACCACCGCCAACACGCCCGCCATTCTTGACAAGGCCATCACTGTCCAGATGCAATCGGGCATACTTTTCCCAATTTTCAAAACAGTCAAACGGCAAAAAAATACGTATATAGAAAAGTACAGGCCTTTTCTGCATAAGACGCTACCAGGCAAGGATGTACGGCTTTATTACACAATCGACGATGAAGACGACTGGCGTACTGTCCCCATGGAATACTGGCATTTTGGCATATATTTAGCCATAGTTCCGCATTTCTACAACGAAACCATAACTTACTACTTTAGCGAAGAGCTGCCCACAGGCAGCATAACCACTCAAAAGCAGGGGATTCTCAACAAGGATATGCATTTGAAAGAGGAAGAAACTCCCGAGCTTTTTTTCACAATCAACAACGCCACAATTTACGAACAGATGTTCCGCTACGAACAAGTAGAAGAAATCATAGGCTCGTTACTAAAGGACATAACACCAATACACAGCAAACTAATGTAAAGTCAAAACCGTGGGGCTCTGCCCCACACCCCGCAAGGGGGCTAGCCCCCTTGACCCCCTTCGTTCGTTAGGATTCTTTGATGGATTCCTGTGCGACACTTCAAATTTGTAGTGGCTATTGTTCGCTAGGATTCACTAATGATGACTTACCATGCGACACTTCAAATTTGTAGTGGTTGGGGAAAATCACGATAACACAAAAAACAAACGAGCGGGTCTGGGGGCGCGCCCCCAGCGGGGTGTGGGGCAGAGCCCCACGGTCTTAATCTTTTAGAATTGAGGTAATTGAAATGGGAACTTTGGGATTGGATACTGAGAGAGGTCTGTTCTTGGGGATAGACTTTGGGACTACTAACTCGGTGATTAGTATTTATGATTTTAAAGCCGGGGAAGCACAAACGATACCAATAGATGGGTCGAATATCTTCCCCACAGCAGTGCAGTTTGAGGCAGATCCCGATAATGAGGATAAGTTGAGTAGAGTGTTCGGTCTGCAGGCTAGAGAAGCGGTTATTATCTATCCCGCATCTACAGTGCTTTCGATTAAGCGATTTTTGGGCGGCGATGATAAAATCGTCGTAAATGTCGATGAAAAGGAATATAGCTTTCTTCCGCAGGAAGTTGCGGGGGAAATTTTGGGCTATTTGAAACAGAAAGCAGACGAATATGCACAGGAAGAGTTGAACATAAGCGGCGAATTTTCGGGTTGCGTTATTACCGTGCCAGCAAACTCAACCGACAAACAGAAGAGAATGACCAAAGAGGCGGCTATTTTGGCAGGTTTTGATGAGGAAAATATATATCTAAGACTAGAACCCGCCGCCAGTGCCATAAATTATGCCGTCAATGAAACGCATGATAAAAAAGTGCTTGTTTACGATTTTGGCGGCGGCACTTTTGATGCTTGTGTGCTGGATATTAAAATCGAAGAAGAGGGCGAACCAACTATCTCGATTATCAGCACGTTTGGCGATAATGATTTGGGCGGAAACGATGTCGATAAAATTATCATGGATATGATTTACGAAGAGTTCAAAAAATTGACCGATGAAGAAATCGATTTGTTCGATGAAAATGCCGACGACGGCGTATCGAAACGGCAGAAAAAGGTTGCTTTAGTGCGATTGCAACAGGCTGCTACACAAGCAAAGGAACGCCTATCACAAACGAAATCGACAAAAATTCAGCTTGCTCCGCTCATTCAAGAGCCAAAAATCGTGAACATTAACATGGAAATCACACGCGAGGCATTTTACGAGCATAAACGAGTGAACCCGCTAGGCGATAAGCCCGAAATTTTCGAAAAATTCGAGGGCAAAAATTTACATGATTTAATTGCACGGACATTGGATTGTGTGGATAAATGCTTGGAAGTTGGGGGATTGTCGTCTACCGATATAGACGAAATTTTCACGGTGGGAGGCAGCTCGTCCCTCTTGCTTGCAGCCGAGGGGATAACGGCAAGATTTAACAAAGAGCCGTTTAAGTCCAGAATTAGCCCAGCGTTAAGCATTTCTCAAGGTGCGGCGCATTATTGCAATATGATAATGATGCCAACCGTGCGAGGGCCTGTCATGCAGGAAAAAACTATACATCCGCTGGGGCTAGAAATTGCGGGGCGGCGGTTTATGGAGATTGTTCCCGCTGGGGAAATGATTCCAAAGGACGGTTTGACAATAGACTCAGCCGAGCCGCTCACGACGAATTTCGATCATGTATCGAGCATGGCGATTGTTGTTTACGAAAATACCTTGCCGATAAAGAAAGAGAACGAAAATGTGAATCAGGAAGGCATGAAACGCCTGGCAGGTACATCGTTGCGCGGTATTCCGCAAAATCCGCGCGGACACGAAAAAGTCAAGGTTATCTTCCACGTAGGGCAGGACAATATGCTAAAAGTAACCGCTCGCAGTTTGTCCACCACGGGCGTTGTAACAGAACTTTCAGTCGATGAACTCTACGCATGAAAATTCGCCCAACAGTAACTGGGAAAATCTATATACCGCTTGTAAGAAGCAAGTGGCTGGCTTGATTGAAAATGCGGAGATCGGCACTTTCATTGCGGGCAGAATAACGCTCGAAACAGGACAGATGCGCGGACTGACGGCAAAGGACGAAGAACTCTACACAAATTGCCAAAACATTTTTCACGCATACAAGGAAAGCATACAGCTATACGAGCAATTTAAGCCTGACATTTCAAGCCCTGTCGCCATCGAAATTTTGGACGGTATAGTTACTGTGCTTGTCTCTCGCTTGCGAGAATTTGAAGAAATCAACAATTACTGTGCAGGCAACCCGATAAGCAACGAGAAAAAGAGTATTACAGGCGATATTTTGGGCGATTTGGACGATTGCATAGAGAAATTTATCGAGCCGCTAACTTTGGAATGGCTAGAAAACAACGGCGAGTGGAGTCCTACCACTTGGAAATATGAACTTTATGAGCTATATCGAGAGCGGTTTAACCTATGCAAACTGCATCTAAATGATTTGAACAACCGCCCCGAGGCACAAAAATATCTCGACTTAATGGAATACGAACGAGAAATACTTGCCACAATAATAACGATACAGGTACGTGCCCTAGAACAAGCTGTGGAACGGGGCGACACTGGAGCCAACACGATTGAAAAAATAGGTGTACAGAAAATTTTGTCGATTCTGCGCGAGGCGTACCAGCATTTTGGTCGGGCACTCACGGAAATATCGGCAGCGTTCCACGAAGAGGACGATACTGCTCCCGAGCCTTTTGAGATTTTCGATGAGGATTTGGACAGGCTTTTTGGTGTGGTTCTTTTGGAGGACACGCAAATACGCCAAGAGCTCGCCATATTTACTGCCTTTCTCAATAGCAAGATTGATGCTATTTTCAGCGACTTGAAGGTCAACTTTCTAAAAACAATCTACACATTCCGCAAGACGGTAAATACGGAGATGATGCTTGCAAACGAGATGATACAGGTATTCGTCAATCTCCGTGAAAAATGGCCGAAGATTTTGCCAACCGATGAAAACGGCGAAAACAGCGAGTCCAACGAATACAAGGAAGGTGTTCAAATTTTGGACGGAGTGGGCGAAACGATTGAAATCAAGGTAGACGGCATGAAGGATGCATTAGCCCACATAACAGCGGACTGCAACAAACTAATCGAATCCATTACACCAACCGCACCCACAGACGAGGAGATTGCGACCGTAAAGGCAACGGCTTGGCAGCTTTGGCTAAAAAATCCCGATTTTATAGCCTTTCGTGAGGCTTGCCTAGAGTTTCCAGCCCTTTCTAATCACAAGCAGGCTCAAGACAAGCTATCGACGACCAGCAAGGACAAACTCGAAAAAAAACTAGCCAAGTTCAAGCGTGAAACGCTTCTTTACGAGATTAGCACTTACGAAGAGATCATATTTTACAGTGTTTCCCGTCTACGAAACTTATCATTCGAGCCATTCCAAACTGCCGTACTTCAGGCTGAAGCAGCTCTTTCCGCCATAGAAATAATACTAAAAAAGGACAACATTGACCTAATCCGCCCTAACCCTCACGACTCGTTCAACCCAAAGGAGCACGAGGTTTTAATGGCAGAGTCCAAGCCCGACTTCAAAAAGGGCGAAATAATAAAACTAATGAACAGCGGCTACCGACAACGAGACTCAATCCTAATGCGAGCAAACGTAATAGCCGCCCGATAAAAGCAAGACCGTGGGGCTCTGGTGCTACTCGCAACGCCTAAACGGTGTCCACTGGACACCAGGCGCCCCCACACCCCGCTGGGGGTGTGCCCCCAGACCCGCTCGTTCGTTTTTTATGTTATCTTGGTTATTCCCCAACCACTACAAATTTGTAGCGTTGTATGGGAATCCATCAAAGAATCCTAACGAACGAGGGGGGTCAAGGGGGCTAGCCCCCTTGCGGGGTGTGGGGAAGAGCCCCACGGTCTTAATCTTTTGAACTTAGGTGTGATATGAATTGGAAACAGTATAGGCAGTTGCCTGAAGAGGAGAAAAAACAAGATGTTTATTATGTTGTGGGGTTGGACCTGGGGGACGACTCCTCTTGTATTGCGTATTATAATCTGGCAATAGATGAGGCGGAAGTTATTGACTTGAGCGGAGGTTACGGCCGAACTAGTATGCCCACCGTTGTGCAGTACGTGGCGGAAAATAGAGAATGGGTCTTTGGTGAATATGCCGTGCAAAATATGGAATCAGGTCGGGAATTTACCGTTAATGGTCTAATCGGACGGCTTGGAAATTCGGAATACCTGGATATTGATGGGAAACCCGTTAGTATCGTGAATGTGCTGGGACTTTATATCAAGGAACTCATGGGGAATGTGAAGAACATAAATCCCAAGGCAGAAATAGCCGGCATCGTTGTCGCCGTGCCGCCGTATTTTAGCGATAGAGCGAAAAAGGAGATGAAAAGGGCTTTTAAATATGCGGGCTTTGAAAAGGAGCTGATTGATCTCGTAGCGGACAGGGAATGTGTTTTTAGCCAGTTTTATAAGGAAAATCCGAAAATTGGACATACAACACTTATGATCGACTACGGTGCAAGAGAGGCAAGAGCGGGCATATATCGGCTGGAAGAAGAAAAAATACGAAGCCTCTCCTCTCTTTTCGAGGATATAGGCACAAGAGAAATCGAGGCAGGTGCAAGGGCATTATTTACGGCATATTACAAGGCAAATTCGGTTATTGCACCCGATGCAACGACACAAAACCAACTGGCGATTTTCACACATCAGCATAAGGACATACTCTTTCAGAAATCGATACGGGCAAAAGCATCAAAATTGTACTTTAACTTTGCATTCCCGCCATTTCAAGTAACGGTAACAAAGGAAGATGCACTAGGATTGACAGAGCCGTTTCATAGACGGTTTGACAAATTTATAAGGCAGGTATTTGAAAAAACATCGCAAAAAGTGAGCTTGGCAGATATTGATGCGGTTATTTGTGTGGGCGGCGGATTCGAGATGTACTGGACACGAGAGGCGGTAGAATCGCTGTTTCCGCAAAATAAGCTGAGAATGTACAAAAATTCAAAAGGCGTAACGGCAATGGGTGCAGCAACCACGGCGGCACAGTTGCTCGGCGTGGCAGAACGTAAGCATATTGAAGTAGAAGACCAGCACCAGTTGGATGTAGATATTGTAGTAATGGCAGGGGAAAATTTTGTTCCGCTTGCAGAATGTAATACATTTTGGTGGCGTACACATCCGACAAAAATTTTTGTGATAAACGAAGTGGTAGCGGGCGATGTGCCGTTTCAAATTCTATCAAAAACCTCTGCGGGCGAGACGGTTGTTTTGTCGGAAGTGCCGCTTACGGGCTTACCCGAGCGACCGAAAGGGACGACTAGGATAAGCGTTAATTTGAAATTTGTTTCGGAAAAAGTAGCGACTGCTGTTGTTAGCGATATGGGTTTTGGCGAATTATTTCCAAAGAGCGGGTATCGGCAGGAGATAGGGGTGTTGTTGTGAGTTGTGGGAATTTGGCGACTTGCGGGCGGATAGTATCCGCCCCTACGCTAAAAATCGCAATTTTTTAATATGTTATCACGGCTATCCCTCAACCGCTACAAAATTGTAGCATCGCACGGGAATCCATCAACGAATCCTAACGAACGAGCGGGTCTGGGGGCGCGCCCCCAGCGGGGTGTGGGGCAGAGCCCCACGGTTTTGGCTATCCTACGATTACCCAAGTGTCGGGGTATTTGGTCTTTTCTAGCTTGTTGCGATTGAAAAAGACTGCCATTCCGAGTGTCATTATCCCTAAACGACCAAATAACATAAGTAGTATTAGAACTGCTTGTGAAAATGATGTGAGATAGGCTGTAATACCTATGGAAAGCCCGCAAGTAGCAATTGCCGATGCCGTTTCAAATAATACGGCAGAAAACGGTAGCTCTGGCTGTGCGAAGGCTATGATGATAGCTCCGCATATCCACAGCATTAATACCAAGCTCGCTATAGAAAGAGCGTTCAAAACCTGTGTAGTTGGGATAGTCCGTCCAAAAACAAAAAGTTTTGTTCTGCCACGCAAGCTACTTATAGCCGATAGTGCTAAAATTAACACAGTTACATTCTTTATGCCGCCCGCCGTCGATCCAGCAGAGCCGCCAATAAGCATGAGCAGGGTTGTGAAAGCCTGTGAAACATCTCGCAAATGCCCTTGTTCCACCATTATAAGCCCTCCCGAACGTGGCATTACTGTTTGAAAGAGTATTGCCAAAAATGTGTCCAATGCTGCCATTCCGCCAAAAGTCGCCATATTTTGCCTTTCTGCAAAGAAGTAGAACAGCCCGCTGACAAGCACTAGCCAAAATGATGAGATTAGTACCAATTTTGAATGGATGTGTAATCTTCTAAATTTTCTGTTTCGCCAAATATCTTCCCAAACGAAGAACCCTAACCCGCCGATAAAGACTAGTGCCGCTATCACAATAGTGATAATTCTGTCCCCAAAATACGCCGTCAGGCTATTATCGACCATTAAATCGAAACCTGCATTGCAAAATGCCGAAACAGCGTGAAACACGCTAAGCCCAAACGCTCGGCGTATGCCATAGCTAGGGGCAAATCTGGCAAACAAGACTATTGCACCAACTGTTTGGAACATTATCGTGCCAATCAATACGTGTTTTATCAGCTTTACAACACCTTGCATATCGTGGAGGCTCATCGTTTGCATTACCAGCAATCTTTGCGAGAGCCCTATTTTTTTGTGCATCATAAAGAAAAACACAGTAATAACGGACATAAATCCCAGTCCGCCAATTTGTATCATAATTAAAATTACAGCCAACCCGAATATAGTCCAGGTTTGTGCTGTATCCACGACCACTAGTCCTGTTATAGTAGTAGCAGAAACAGCGGTAAACAACGCTTCCAAAAACGAAACTTCCTCATGTGCCGCCATCGGGCTAAGCAACAACGCTGTCCCCACCCCTATCACGGCAAAAAAACCAAGCACCAATATTCGTGCAGGATTAAAACCATTACGCAATTATTTAAAACCTCAAAACCGTGGGGCTCTGCCCCACACCCCGCTGGGCTCTGCCCAGACCCGCAAGAGGCTCTGCCCCTTGACCCCGCTGGGGGCGCGCCCCCAGACCCGCTCGTTTGTTATTTGTTGGCTATCGATTCTATCTTAATCATTTCAATTTTTTTGCCGTTTGGCAAAAAACTTGTTCGCTTGTCTTGCGAAACTGCTCATTGTAGGGTACGGGCTTGCCCGTACCGTTTCTGGCAATCGATATGCACAAAGTTAAGGGCATTGATATTTGTCCTTATGTTAGTATTATTGCCGATGCGGGCTTGCTTTTTATGATATTACAGCTGATCCCGACTTATTACTTTGTTCCTGCCTTGAGATTTTGCTAAGTACATAGCTTTGTCGGTGTCAGATATGAATTTATCTATCTTACTGCCAGAATTAGGGGCTATCTCGTTTACGCCCACGCTTATTGTAATATTCGCCGTTTGACCATTGTCTAATTTTAATCTGCAATGTGCCACCTCTTCCCTCAATACTTCTGCTATATTTATCGCCTTGGCTAGGGTTGTATCGGGCAATAGTATAATAAATTCCTCGCCGCCCCAACGTGCCACGAAATCAGTTGAACGCTTTAATGTGTGCTTAAAGATATTTGCTACGGTTCGTAGAACAACATCGCCCTGTTGATGCCCGTGGGTGTCATTATATGCCTTAAAATGGTCTATGTCTAGTAGTAGCATACTTAAAGTGCTATGGTTACGTATGGCACGACCCCATTCGTGCAAGAGTTGCTTATTAAAAGCCCGCCGATTATGCAAGCCTGTAAGTGTATCGGTTTCGCTTAAATTCTCTATTATTTTCAGATAACGCACTATTTTCATCTGATTTTTTATCCTAAGTTTGACCAATTCGGGAACGAACGGCTTGCTAATGTAGTCCGCAACCTCTAGTGCCAAGCCCTTTTTTTCATCTTCCTCGCTACTTAGGCTGGTTATAAAAATCACTGGGATATTTTGGGTTTCGCGAGACGCTCTTAGCTCTTTTAACACAGTGTAGCCATCCATTTCTGGCATTACAATATCCAGCAAAATAAGATCCGGCATATGCGTTAGTGCCATCTGTATTGCAGTATTACCATCTTTCGCCACGTATAGGATATAGTCTGGCATAAGCAAATTCAACAAAATTTTGATGTTCATAACCTCATCGTCTACAATCAAGATAGTGTTTTTAGAATCCTTGTTCATACCATAGACTCCAATCTAGTTTTTAAGCGTATTAGTTCCGATAATGCTGCGACAGAATCGAAATTATCCATATGTTCAAGCAGTTTAGTGCTGCCAGGTATGGGTTTTATTCTCTCTACGTATTCAACATAATTGGCATTGCCATTCCTAAGCAGCGGCTCAATTTCGGAAAGAATCACATCTATTTCATAGTAGGAAAGCGAGCTTGACAGTAAGTCTATTTCTTCTTCCTCTTTAGCCGTCTCCTCGTTTTCGTCTTTTAGCATATATGAAAATTTGGTAAGCACGGCATCGAGTTCGTTTTTCACATTTGTTACAAGCTCGCTTGATACTGTCTTATCCTTAAGTGCCTGTTCCAAATCTTTTGCGGCTGTTTGTAAGGCGGACTGTCGTATATGCCCTGCGTTCCCTTTCAAATTGTGGGCTATGCGATGTGCCAAAACAATATCTCCTTTGGATACTGCGGTGTTTATCTGCTCATAGGTGTCCTGATTGTTCTTTATGAAGTGTAGCAGTATTTTTTGGAAAAATTCATTACTTTCGTTCTCCTCTTGGTCGCTGCTTGATGGCTGTTCGGTGTCGGATTTTTCAAGGTTTTTTTGAGTGGTTTGCTGTTGTTCCTCTGGTTCTTCTAGCGGCGTGAAATAATTTATGAGAATACGCCACAATTCTTGAGAATTTAGCGGTTTTGATATAAAGTCGGACATACCGCTTGCCTCGTATGTTTCGGTGGAGGCGAATGAATTTGCCGTCATCGCCACTATCGGCACACCCGTCTTCCAGCCGGAAATTATAGATGCAGCCTCTAGCCCGTCCATTTGCGGCATATGTATATCCATGAGAACCAGGTCGAACATGGGTTCATCTCTAATAATGCGTTCTCTTAATATTTGTATTGCATCGCTGCCATTGTTTGCGATCCTAAATTTTAATCCCACTCGTTTTAGATATTCCGACAGCACCTCCTGGTTCATGGAATTATCCTCTACTACAAGCACCTCGCCCTTGCCAAAATTTGGTCTGGGTATTTTCTCGTTTTCGTCTGCCTTATAGTCCTTTTTAACCAATTCCTTGCTAATGGTGTTGAATTTTAGGGTAAAGCTAAATTTGCTGCCTAATCCAACAGAGGTTTCCAGCTTTAGATGGCCGCCCATCGATTCTACTATCTTTTTGGAGATGGATAACCCCAAGCCTATTCCGCTGTTTTTCTTTGTGATGCTATTGTCAACCTGCGAAAACGGCTTGAAAATTTGGGAAATTTGATCTTCCGCAATACCGATACCACTATCTTTAAACTCGAAATACAGGCTTGCTGTCTCCTCTGTTTCCTCCACTAAAGTAACGGCACATTTGACAGCCCCATACTCCGTAAATTTTATGGCGTTTGAGAGTAAGTTTATACAAACCTGCGTAAGCCTCGAAAAATCGCCTATCAGATGTTTTTCCAAAAATGGCTCGTTGTAAAAATGCAGTATAAGATTCTTCGCAACGGCATAAGGCGACATGATTGCACGGCACTTGTTTAACATATCTTTAATATCAAAGGTTTCTTCGGTTAGGAACAGCTTGCCCGACTCGATGTTTGAGATATCTATAACATCGTTTACTATGTCAAGCAGCCCATTGCTATTTTTTATTATTTTTTTAAGGTAATCTCGAACTTGGCTGGGCATCTCATTTTCAAGTGCAAGCTCTGCAAATCCTAAAATATTATGTATGGGTGTACGCAATTCATGGCTAGTGTTAGCGATAAACGCAGACTTTGCCACAGAGCCGGATTCCGCCTCCAAGAGCGATTCTTTCAACTTGATCTCGTACTCCGTCTTTTCCTCCATGTTTTGTTTCAATTTTGTTGCGTCATTAAAGCAAGTAAAATAGACCCACTGCCCGTTAGGCCATTTTACAACCACGCCGCGACCCGTTATCCAACGGTCTATCCTCTCATCCCATATGTATTCAAAATCATGGAATATGTACGGGTCTTTCGTTTCGAGTTTGGAATGTGCACAAGCAGGGCAAAAATTATAGCCATTATCGGTTTCGTCCGAACATTTTTTGCCTATGAATTCCTCTCGGTCTATGTCGTAGGTTTCGGCAAATTGTTTGTTCATGTATACTATCCTGTGTTCAAAATCCGTTACGCATATCATCGTATCCAAATAATCGGCTACCGTGGCGGCTTTGTTAAGATTGGAAATAGAATCAACCATATCGGCTATATCGTGCGAAAGCATACCAAACTCATCCTTGGTATTTAGGCGGATAGGATAGATTAGATTGCCTCTTTTCACTTCGGAGAGTGCTGTTTTCAGCTGGTTTACTGGGATTCGTACAGTTTTTACCACCCAATGCACCAGCGAAATGGAAATGGCAACATTACCCAATGTTAGCAATATAATCAGGTTTATAATACCATGGGATTCCGCATCAATCCTGCTAACTATACTTTGAGCGGAAACAAGCTCTAAATTGCGTAAATCCCATAATTTGCCATATAAGACTTCCCCGATCGGGTAGGTGGCATTTACAAACTCTAAAATTTGGGCTGTGTTCTGCTGGTTTATAGCCGTTAGAAGGCTCGCTATATAGGGAGTGTAGACGTAGTTAAAGGATTCGTATATCTGCCGTATCAAATATATTTTGGTTTCAAGATAGTCCTCGGGCATATGTGAGTCCACTTCGAGTGAAGCTATATACAAGGCTAATTGTGTTGAAAAACTCTCGATGCTGTTGTTTACATTTTCCTTGGATCGTATCACAATATCGGGCATGACATCGATATAAGGCAAATAGCCCGCAAGAACGCTAAACATACGTATGTTATTTAATTCAACAATTACCTCACCTATACGTTCCTGCCTAATTGTGGCATTCCGCAAAAAATCGTACGAAGTCCGCATTATATCGTTTATTCTCAATATACCAACCAGCACAAACAGGGTTTGCAAGAGCATTATTGTAGCGAATATGAGGTACAATTTTTTCTTTATACTGAGCTTGCCAAGGAATTTCATAGCCAAAACCTTTCTCGTTTTCAAAGGATATAATTAAATTATAGCACAAATAAAAATTAGTAGCTATAAGCAACCGAAATTTGTTTGCAAATTTTAGCAAAAAAATTGACAACCAATTTCCTGTGTGCTAATATGTGAATAGGTTTGGATGTTGAAAGTGAGTTGCCGAATATGTTGAAAAGCGAGACAAGTCCGATTTGTGATGTGCCGATGATACATGAGGAGACGGTAAATCGAGTGCGAGCCGTTTTGCCTGATAGCGGCGATTTTTATGAACTTGCAAATCTTTATAAAATGTTTGCAGACGGTACTCGGCTGAGGATTTTGTGGGCGTTGTCGCAGGAGGATATGTGCGTCTGTGATTTGGCGGCGTTGCTTGGTGCTAGTGCCTCGTCTGTTTCACATCAACTGAAATTGCTTCGGCTAGCAAACTTGGTAAAATATGAGAAACTAGGCAAAAATGTCTATTATTCACTGGTAGATTGCCATGCCCGTGCCATCTTTGAAATGGGCTTTGAGCATATACTTGAATAATTTTTTGCCCAATATATGAACATATGTTCAATTATCACATTTATCACATCGAAAGGGGATAGTAAAAATGATAGAAACAGTAAAAAAATCGAAAGAACCGAATATAGAGATTGGTTGCTGTGGGCATGATGAGCATAGCCACGGCGGCCACCATGACCACGGCTCCTCTGCAATGACCCGCAACCAGGCTATAATATGGCTTTCAACGGGGATTGCAACCTTTGCGGCAGGCATATTGTTTGAATATGTGCTAGCTGTGCAGTGGAGCGGATACATCGCTCTTGGATTCTTTGCGTTCAGCTACCTGCTTTTGGGGGGTAAGGTGCTGTTGCGTATGCTGAAAAATTTCGCAAAAGGGCGAATTTTTGATGAGAATTTTCTCATGGGGATTGCAACACTTGGTGCGATTGCGTTGGGGCTTTATGCCGAGGCGGTTGCCGTTATGCTCTTTTACCAGATAGGGGAATTTTTTCAGGAGATGGCGGTTGCAAAATCGAAAAGGCAGATAAGCGACCTTATGGATATTCGCCCCGATTTTGTCAATTTGCAAACGGCTGACGGAGTCCAAAAAATTGAGCCTGAGTTGGCAAAAATCGGCGATATTTTCATCGTGAAAGCGGGCGAAAAAATACCGCTAGACGGCGTTATAGTGAGCGGCGAGGCTCTACTCGATACCTCGGCATTGACGGGCGAGTCTGTTCCCAGAAAAGCCACACCCGCCGATAATGTAATCTCGGGTTGTATCAATATGAACGGACTTTTGACGATAGAAGCAACGCAGACCTTTGGGGAGTCCACCGTCTCGAAGATACTCGACTTGGTCGAGAATGCCGTCAGCAAAAAAGCCCCCACCGAGACTTTTATCACGAAATTTGCCCGATATTACACGCCAGCGGTTGTGTGTTTTGCGGCATTATTGGCGACTGTGCCGCCATTGCTATTTGGCGGCGATCCGTTGGAATGGGTAAGCCGAGCACTTATTTTCCTTGTAATTTCCTGCCCCTGTGCCTTGGTGGTGTCTATTCCGTTGGGTTTTTTTGGCGGGATCGGCGGTGCATCCTCAAAAGGGATTTTGGTTAAGGGCGGGAATTATTTAGAGGCTCTGGCGAATCTCGACACTGTGGTGTTCGACAAGACGGGAACGCTGACAAAGGGCGTTTTTCAAGTGGTTGCGATAGAGGTTGCGGAAAATTTCGATAAAAAAACGCTACTTAAAGCCGCCGCCCACGCCGAAATTTTTTCCAACCACCCCATTGCCCTGTCCATTTTGAAAGAGTATGATGAAACTGGCGAAAAGGTGGACAAGGCGAGTTTGAGCGAATACGAAGAGATAGCGGGGCATGGCGTAAAAGTCCGCTATTCAGGCGATGTCGTCTTGGCGGGCAATGCGAAACTTATGGCCAAAATGGGTATTGCGTACCAAGAATCGGAACGGATAGGCACAAAGGTATATTTGGCGATAAACGGCGTATTTGCGGGCTGTATCGTCATTGCAGACGAGTTAAAACCCGATAGTGCAAAATTGGTAGCTTCTCTAAAAAAACTCGGCATAAGAAAGGCGGTTATGCTAACGGGCGACACAGAGCAAGCAGCCCAAGCCATAGCAAAAGACTTGCATTTAGACCAAATACACGCAAGTCTCCTACCCCACCAAAAGGTGGAACAGGTAGAGATTTTGAGCCAAGAAAAGCCAGCCAAGCGGACTTTGGCGTTCGTGGGGGATGGCATAAACGATGCTCCTGTGTTGGCTATGTCTGATATTGGTATTGCGATGGGCGGACTAGGCTCGGATGCAGCGATAGAGGCGGCGGACGTGGTGCTTATGACAGACGAGCCGTCAAAACTCGTTGAGGCGGTGGAGATTGCCCGTTTTACTAAGCGGATTGTATGGCAAAATATCATCGTGTCATTGGCGGTCAAATTGCTGTTTTTGGTGCTTGCAACCTTCGGCGTTTCGTCCTTATGGGAGGCAGTTTTTGCAGACGTGGGCGTGTCGTTGCTGGCAGTGTTCAATAGTATGCGGGTTATGAATTATAAGGGATAAACGCCTCGTCATTTCGTAGGGGCGGATATTATCCGCCCGAAAGCCACAACTGGCGGATATTATCCGCCCCTACGAAAAAAATTGCAAATTTCACAAAAAAGCCAATAACCACAAAAAACGAACGAGCGGGTCTGGGCAGAGCCCAGCGGTCTTAAGTAAGTTCAAATGAGATAAAATCCATGACTCCCGTGCCGTGGAAAGTAAAATATAGTGGCTTTTTGCCTTGAATAGCGGGCATTTTTGCTGAAAAATGCTTGAGGGTAAGGTCGTTGGAATCGATTTCTATTTTAGCCAACTCGGTTTCATCAATGGTACAAACCACCATTACCCCCTTTGCCCTGCCACGCATTTTTATGGCTATGGACGTGTTTTTGCCCAAAAAGTCAAAATATTTGAACCCCGCCATTGCCCCATCGCCAAAATTGGCTATATATTGGTCTCCGTCAGACTCCCTGTCCGACCCCGATTGTGTGAAATAAGGATGCTCCCCTGGAGGCATCCTTTCTTTGTGTGAATAGAAAGTAGCCCCGTCTTTGGAACGCAAATTACAGGCGATTCTCGCCTCATATTCGCCCGTGGCTAGCAATGTGCCGCCATTCAGCCCGCAACTGGTTAGTTCCGCCTGCTTAATTGTGCCGTCGGCGGCTATGTGAATCCTTTCCGCACACGCTTGCCTAGAAAACTGGTGCAAATTGGTCTGTCTATGATAAAAGACATACCACACGCCGCCAACCTCGACCAAACTTCCGTGGGTGTTGCCCAAATAGTTCAACGGCTCCGTTCTGCCGTTCAAGG
The DNA here is from genome assembly GCA_009778175.1 of Turicibacter sp. Taxonomy (GTDB): domain Bacteria; phylum Bacillota; class Clostridia; order Lachnospirales; family WQUN01; genus WRKH01. The sequence goes on along the minus strand of WRKH01000304.1, from coordinate 979 downwards.
ACAAATCGCCTATGCTAACCAAAACGCCTCCGTATGAAAAATCCCTATCGGGGAAGGCACTTGTGGCGTAGCATAGTTCATGGCTATTTATGGAGGAGTAGACTAGATAGTAGGTGTCGTTGACTTTGCGTACCGAGCTTGCCTCAAAAAATTCATGGCCTTCAAAGCCCGTGCCGTGCGAGTTATTTGTTGTGGGCAAAAGCGGTTTAATATCGGATTTTACGGTTAGCATATCCCTTTCCAGCTCCATGACAAAGCTACCGTGGGTTTTGGGGTTACTGTTTCGAGGTGCAAAGCCAGAATAGAGGAAGATACGTTCGTCATCGTCCACAAAAACGCCTGGGTCGAAGTGGTAGATGGAATTTTCAGCTTTTAAGACATTGCCCGCCGAATCTTTGACGAATCCGTAGAATTCATATTCCCCAGCGGGTGTTGCACTTACTGCAACGGACATCACACCAAAGGCGGGCAGCGAATAATACAGATAAAACCTTCCATCCACGCCTTTTATTAGGTCGGGGGCATACAGATGATGATTGCCATCGGGGTTATTTGGGTCTTGAGTTTTTTTATATATTGTGCCATCAAAGCACCAATTACTCAGGTCATCCACGGGGGCAGACCAACACACATAGTCATTCGGGCAGTACGCCTCGCCATCAAAGGCATCGTGCGAACCAAACAGATACAATCTATCCCCAAAGACTCGAGGTTCTCCATCAGGCACATACTCAAAACTAGGCAAAAACGGATTAAAAACTTGCATAACTTTCCTCCTTTTAAGACCGTGGGGCTCTGCCCCACACCCCGCTGGGGGCGCGCCCCCAGACCCGCTCGTTTGTTTTTTGTGGTTATTGGCTTTTTTGTGAAATTTGCGATTTTTTTCGTAGGGGCGGATATTATCCTACTGTCGTTAACTTAAAATTGCGGGCGAACAGAGTTCGCCCCTACGGGCGGTGGTGTAGGGGCGAACTCTGTT
>WRKH01000303.1 GCA_009778175.1 Turicibacter sp. | reverse complement strand
GCCCATTCCGCCGCACACGATTGCACCTGCCACGCCGTCCCAATCTCGTATTTCGTAGCCAAAACCGTTGCCTTTCGCCTCGTGCCTTGCTTTGTGCCGCCGCAAGGTTTCAATGTAGGTTTCACTTAGGTAATATTTGGCGGAAACTGGCTGTTCTTCTATAATATCTCGGATTTTTGTGTCTTTGTCGGTTGGCACGGGAAATGCGAACTCGCCGCTGTGAATATCATTGCGAAACGCTACAATATAAATGCGTTCACGGTTTTGCGGTACGCCAAAATCCTTGCTATTTAGCACTTTTGCGAAAACCGTGTAGCCGATTTCTTGCAATGCACCCTTAATAATGCCGAAAGTACGCCCTTTATCGTGTATCGTCAAGCCCTTTACATTTTCGCAGAAAATCACTTTTGGCTTGTGGTGGCTACAAATGCGGATAATCTCGAAAAATAGCGTGCCGCGCGAAATGCCCTTATAATCGTCATTAAAGCCCATTTTTGCCCCTGCAAGGCTAAACGCTTGACACGGAAACCCCGCCAAACAAACATCAAACGGCGGAATATCCACCTCGCTAATTTCAGTAATATCGCCAGCGAGTGTAAAATCGTCATTGGGAAAATTCGCTAGATAGGTCTTTTGGGCGTGTTTATCCCATTCGCTGGCGAAAACGGTTTTGACATTTCCGCCAAACGCCAACTCAAACCCCAACCGCAAGCCGCCAATCCCTGCAAATAAATCCACAAACCTCAACTTCACACCCCCAAAATCCCCTCAACCTCCGCCGTCCAGCCCTTTGGCAACCGCCCAACAATCGCCGCCACCGCCAACAGCAACGACCCATTCCCAGGCAGATACAACGGCAAATCCTCGCGCGTCCGCTGAAAATTATTCCCACTCGCCACATACGCATTTTTGGGCGTATCCAACAACAGCAAATCCACCGCCAACTCCGCCTCGCCGAGCCGTGCCGCCGTCATCGCCATCATCGCAAAATCCCAACCCCACATCGTGTCCATTTCCCAACACTCGACAACTCTCTCCAACGTCCGCCGCATAATCACAGCATCCGCCCTGTCCTGCGGCAACAATCCCAACGCCGCCACCATCGACGGATGATCTCGATTAAATTCTACAAATGTAGTAGGACAATTTTCATGTGCCAAATAAACCTCGCCGTCGTGCGGCAAGTCAGCTATCTTATTATAAACCGTCCGCCAGGATTTGTCAATTTCGATTTCCAACTTCTCCGCCCATTTCATGGCAATTTTCAGCCCATATCGCCAATATTCCAGTTCAAATGTCGGATTTTTGACGATTTTTGGGTCATGTTCCTCCTGGGCAGGGATTATCGGTGCAACCAAGCAAAATCTCTCGTTTTCGCCGTTTTTCTCAAAATGGGCAAAATCGCACATAAAATCCGCCGTCTCCTTGACAATTTCCCAAAAATCCGCCAAAAATTCACGTCCCTTGCCGCCCAATTCCGCCACCAAATCCAGCATATAAAGGATATGCGGCTGTTGCCAAATCAAGAGCGGTGCAATCGGCGAGGGGCTGTCCGTGCCGTCTGGGCAACATTGCTTTTGCCATCGAGCGCCTGCAAAGCCGTTAAATTGGGCATTCGCACGAGCCTTTGGCAAAACCGCCTTGTACCAGCCCAAACTCCGCTCGAGCAGCTCCGAACAGCCGAAAAACGCCCAAAATGCGGAATGCCAGGCGTGCATTTCCAAATGAAATCGCCCATACCAACTATTTAATGTAAGCCCAGTCTCGGCAGGCGGCAAAGCCCCACATGACTGGATTCTGCACAAATACAGCGACAAAATCACACGCCGCTCCAACTCCGCTGCTCGCAAATCCGCCGACTGGGAAAAGTCCACAAGCCCGCATTTTAGCCAAAAATCAGACCAAGTCGCCGCCGTCCGCTCTTTCAACGCCGCAAATGTTAGGACATTATTTGTGTTTTTTTCGTCCGCATTTTTTTCACATTTAGAAAAATTCAACGTAAATTCGCCGCCAAAAATCTCGAACACGTGTTCAGTAATTTTCGCAATTTCGCCGCCGCAAACCCCCACAGAATAACAAATATTGTCCATATTCCGCACAATCGAATTTTGTCGTAAAACGCTAAAATGTTTGTCGGAATTTGTCGAATTCCAATTGCTCGCCGCCATTCCGTGATGACCGTATGGGAACGCAATTCTCACGGAAAAATCGCCGTCCGTTTCCACAGAAAAGCCCAAAGTATCGCTCTCGAAGTCGCAAATGGTCTCCACCTTGACCGCCGTCCCATTCACTTCAAATCGGCTTTCGAGTCGCCCCTCGAAAATGTCCAAAGTCTGCGAAATCGCCGCCACATCGTCCGCCTTTATTTCCCTGCCGTCCGACACAAGAAAAACCCTAGCAAGGTTGAATTTATGCGGATTATGCCGCAACCAGTTGTAAACGCCCTCGTTGCCGACCTTTTGCTCGACTGGATACCGCACAGTCCGCCCAGCGTGGGCATATTCCGTCATAATGAGGTCGCCCTCTTCCGCCGCCGTTCGAGGTGTGGTGTGCCAAGCCCATTCCGCCATGCAGCACAGCGGAAACGCCTTTTCGTAAGTCCCATAAAGTGTCTGAAACCCAGTAATATCGGCAGTAAATGCAAATCCGCCGTTCCCCACCGTCAGCGGCGAGGACAAGTCGATTTCCTCCAAATGCGGACAATGCCGCCGAACCAATTTTTCCCTATTCATAACAACCTCCTAAAAATCAAAACCGTCCGCAAAGCAAGGCAAAGCAAGGGGACTTTTTTGTTAAATCCCCTTGACCCCAAACCGCTGAAAATTTGCGGCAACATGGCAACACCAAGAGCCAAAAAATAGCGAAAGTTAGGGGGTCAAGGGGGCTTGTCCCCTTGCGGGGTGTGGGGCAGAGCCCCACGGTTTTCAGCCTTTTAAGCCCATCGTGCTAATGCCGTCCACGAGTTGCTTGTTAAATAGCAGAAACATCACGAAAACTGGGATTAGGGATAATGTGCTCATGGCGAACATCGCGCCGAAATCCGTTACCGAAGCCGTGTCGGCGAACATCCGTAAAGCCAGCGAAACCGTGAATTGCCGCGGATTGTTCAAATAGATGAGCGGCCCTAGGAAATTGTCCCAAGCCCAGTAAAACTGTATGATTGCGGTCGTTACTAAGGCTGGTTTTAGGAGCGGAAAAATTATCCTTGTGAAAACCGTGTATTTGTTGCAACCGTCCACTATCGCCGCCTCGTCAAGCTCTTTCGGTATGCTGACCATGAATTGCATCATTAGGAAAATGAAGAACGCCGCACCGAAAAATGACGGCAGAATCAGCGGTACAAACGTCCCCACCAACCCCAATCGGTGGAAAATTATGAACTGCGGAATCAGGATAACCTGTGCAGGAATCATCATTGTCGATAACATCAACGTGAAAATCACGCTCCGCCCACGAAATCGTATGCGAGACAGCGAATAAGCCACCAGCGAACAGCTTATCACCGTGCCGATTGTCGTAAAAATCGACAAATACAGCGAATTGCCGAAAAATGTCGAAAAAGTTATCCCTGCGAACCCTTGCCAGCCATTGACGAAATTCTCCCAAAGCCAGTATCTAGGCACAAGAGTGAGCGCACCAGTCGCAATTTCCAAGTTCGTTTTCAGCGACCCGGAAATCATCCACAGCACAGGATAGACCATGATAAAGCCGAAAAACACCACCAAAACGTGGTAAAGTACCTTATAAAAGTTGCGTTTGTTAGCCATTTTTTTAACCTCCGTCCAAGCGTACTAAAATTTGAAAAAATCGTCCGCTATCCAAGCATAATGCGGTTTGCATAGAGTAACCCCTATTCATTCGCATAAAACGTCCATTTTTTGGAAGTCCACATGATAAACGCCGTACTTACGCCAACCATCGTGAGCAGCACCCAACTCATTGCGGACGCATAACCCATGTTAAACCAGTTAAATGCGTGGTTGTAGATGTAGAGTGCCAAGAAATTTGTCGAATCGGCGGGCCCGCCGCCAGTGATAATGAACGCCTGCGTAAACGTCATAAACGCCGCAATCGTCTGCATTACGAGGTTGTACAAGATAATCGGCGTGAGGCACGGAATCGTGATACTGAAAAAAATCCGCCACTTATTCGCGCCGTCGATTTCAGCCGCCTCATAGTACGTTTCTGGAATATCTTTCAGCCCAGCCGCAAAAATAATCATGGACGAGCCAAACTGCCACACAGACATAAAAATCAGCGGCCACAGGGCATTATTGGGATTGCCGAACCAATTCACGCCGTCCAGCCCAAACGCCCCAAGCATCACATTTATAACGCCTTGATTTTGGAAAAGCTGACCCCAAACCAACGCCACGGCAATCGACCCACCAATCAAAGTCGGCAGATAATAAATCGACCGATAGAAATGCACGCCTTTCGTCTTCCGAGTCAGCACATAAGCCAGCATCAGCCCAAACACAAGCCTAACAGGCACCGAAAAGAAAACAAATCGAAACGTAACGGAAACAGAGTTCCGAAACCGCATATCGTTCCACATTCTCACATAGTTATCAAACCCAATAAAAGTGGGCGAAGTGAGCATATTAAAGTCAGTAAACGAGTAATAAAACGAAAGCAGCATCGGCACAGCCATCATAGCCAAAAAGCCCACAATAAAGGGCAGTGCGAACACATAACCAGCCACCGTGTCCGTATTCATCCATTGCCCAAAAGTCAACTTCCTCTTGACAACGGTCTCTTCAACAGCAATAGTCTTCAAAAAATCCCCTCCTTCAAAAACTTAAAACCGTGGGGCTCTGCCCCACACCCCGCAAGGGGACAAGCCCCCTTGACCCCCTAACTTTCGCTATTTTTGGCTCTTGGCGTTGCCCAATCGTCGCAAATTTGTAGTGATTTGAGCATAATCGACAGCCAATAAATAACAAAGGAGCGGGTCAAGGGGCGCGCCCCTTGTGGGGGTGTGGGGGCAAAGCCCCCACGGTTTTGACCTTTTAGTTGATTACACTTTGGGCGAAGTCGAATAGCTGTTGGGCAGCTTGTTCTGGGGTTATCATGTCGAAAACTACTTGGTCTAGGAGGAGGTTGGCGAAGTCCTCGACTTCTCCCTGGTTGGGATTGCCTAGAATTACGCCTGTTCCTGCGCCTAGTTCGCCCAACATTGTGATAAATGCGTAGGTTTCAGCGATTATTGGATCGGCGGCCTCTTGGAGCGTGTACCGCACGTGATCCATGATTGGAATCCCACGCTCGCCTTGCAGAACCTCGTTTGCGGCAATGCTGTTTTGGAAGAAGTTAATAAATGCCGCAGCCGCCTCTGGATGGGCGGAATTGTTCGCTATGGAGAACATTTGCGAGGAAACGATGTCCGAGCCGAGTTCGCTACCTGGACCATGCGAAGGCAGGGGAACCATGCGAAGTGGGCGATCGGCGGCGTTTGCAAGGGCTATGAACTGGTTGGACGCAACGTAGGTCATTGCGGCATCGCCTGTAACGACTGGGTCGCCCTCGATGTCCGTGATGAGCATTGCCTCGCCAGGATCGGGCGCCGCACCTGCTTGCACAAGATTACGCCACATTTCAAAGAACCCAACCATCACGGACGGATCGTCAAAGCCGAGTTGCGATGTGTCCGTGGGATGCCAAAATTCGATGCCCTGTTGGAACATGAATTGCGTCAAAACTGGGCCGCCAGGATTGTTGCCGAACTGGCTCATGCCCCATACGCCAAGCTCGGCGTGGATTTGCAAGGCTGCCTCTTCAAATTCCCACCAAGTCCAATGCGGATTGGGCAAAGTTGCGCCAGCCGCCTCGAACATTGCGGGATCGTAAGCGATTCCCCAAGCATTTACGCCGTTGGAAATGCCAACCACATCGCCGAAGTCGGTCGTGATGTCGATAAAATCTTGCGAAGTGTTCGACAAATCAATATGGCCTTGTGCGATTAGGTCGTTCAAAACCAAAATATTGTCCCTATAAATGGGGAAATTCGAGCCGAGTTGGAAAACGTCCCAAACATCGCCAGCAACGGCGAGAGTGTTGAGGGCAATCCAGTAGCCGTCAGGGTCGTAAAACTCCGCTTGTACGCTGATGTGTGGATATTCTTCCATGAACATATTGATGACCTCCATGGTGCGGTCGTGGCGTACCTGCGATCCCCACCAAGCGACACGGATATTGGCTTGGTCGCCTGTGGCAGGTTCGGCTTGATTGGCGGTTGTGGTGCCGCCGCCTGTGTCAGTTGGTGTGGTTGCGGCGGGCGTGTCGGCTGCTCCGCCCCCGCAAGCGGCGATAAATAGCATTGTCGCCAGTAGAAATGCTGTTACTTTGATTTTTTTCATACTTTCCTCTCCTTTTTTGAATTGTTTTTGATTTTATTATACAATGCTCAAAAAGTTAAATCAAGGTCTTTTTTTGTGTAACTTGGGACAATATTTGTGTTTTGACAAGCAAAAATATTTGTGGTAGACTTGTAATAGAGTGAGGGGCGAAAAATAAGCGAGGAAGAAAAAACGGGCGGATAATATCCGCCCCCCTATGCTAAAAATTGTCATTTGCAAGGAAAAAATCATAAAAAAGGAGCGGGGTCAAGGGGGCGCGCTCCCTTGCGGGGTGTGGGGCAGAGCCCCACGGTTTTAGTCTTTTGGAGGGGTTTCATGAAAAAAATGGGGGATTTTCGTAATGCTAAACGTGTTGGTGTGATGGGTGGGGCTTTTGACCCTGTCCACCATGGTCATTTGAATGTTGCCGAGTGCGTTCGCCATGAATTTCAGCTGGATTTTGTGCTATTTATCCCGACTGGGCAACCATCGCACAAGGTTACGCAAACATTTAACGAACATAGGTATCTGATGACCGTTTTGGCCTGTAACAATAATCCCCATTTCCATGTGTCCCGTATGGAGCTTGAACGGCCAGGATTTTCGTATACAATCGATACTATCAGGCTCTTAAAAGAACAGACGACCGCCGAACTCTACTTTATAGTTGGGGCTGACGAGATGTTAAAACTGGACGAATGGAAAGATGCAAAGGAGCTTGTCAACCTGTGCAAATGGGTTGCGGTGCGTCGCCCAGGTCATGCGGAAATCCGTTCGCATTTGGAAATACCAGGGCTTGACATATCAGGGACGGCCATTCGGGAGCGTATAGAAAAAAACCAACCAATCCGATACCTTTTGCCCGATACCGTGATAAAATATGTAAATGACTTAAAATTGTACCAAAATTGCCCAAATGATTGCGATTTTGAAGGGATACAGAATTCGGTAGCCAAAAGGCTGTCGGCGGAAAAATTCAAACACACATTAGGGGTGGTGGAAACGGCAGTTTCGCTCGCATCAATCCACAATATAGACCTGTGTAAAGCCTATATATCCGCCTTATTGCACGATTATGCCAAAGAATTTACGCATGAAGAGAAGCTAGCCCTGTGCAAGCAATTTGAAATGCCGCTAAATTCCTTTTATGAGCGGAATGTCGGTATATTGCACGGAAAATTGAGTGCGGAATTTGCCAAGCGAGAGTTCGGGATAACGGATATTGAAATTTTGCGGGCAATATCCAACCATACAACGGGCAGAATCGGCATGACGGATTTGGAGCAACTGATATTAATATCAGATGCGATAGAGCCGTATCGTGAACATTATGATATTTTAGAGGAATTGCGGACTTTATCGGTCGCAAATTTGAGGCAGGCGAATATTTTGTTTATGCGTTCTCAAATAAAAATGCTTAAAGAGGCGGGACGCGAAGTGGATTCGACGGGGATAGATGCATTGAAATGGCTAGAATCTAGCTGAAATTGGGATTTATGACATATCTTGAAAAAAATTTTAAAAAACCCTTGACAACGGAAAAGGTGCGTTGTATAATGTTAAATGAGGTTGCAGACGATGTATCTGTAGCTCAGTTGGATAGAGCAACGGCCTTCTAAGCGGAAAGCACACAGAAACAAAACCCAACAACAACAAGGCTTCCCCCAGTCGCCATCTCCATTTACCCCACAATTTGCCCCATCTACCTAATATCTGGAAACAACCACCTATGGAAATTATGATACTCATTAACAAGCGAACTAGCCCGTTCAAAGGCATCTTCGCTCATCTTCGTGTAAATATCCGTAACATCATTGGAAATATGCCCCAAAAACTCCTTGCGAGCCTTCTCGTCCACGCCAGCCGCATATAAATCAGTTGCATAAGTATGTCGCAAATAATGCGGCGTAACATCCGCCGAAAACCTCGGCTCAATCGCATAACAAGCCTTGACAAAGGAAGTCCACCACCACCGAGTAGCCTGTGCGGTGGCATACCCCCCATCAGCTTTCGGAAACAAAATATCGTCATTTTGCCTACCCTCACACAACTCAACAAACACAGGCAACACAACATCTGGAATAGGCACGACCCTAACACCACCATTGGTGTTTTTTTTACGCATATTTGCGGCTTTTGTGCCAGTAACATAACCAGTATTTCCAGCAAGATTTAAGGCTTTGCTCACGTTCAACCGCTTTTTTCCCAAATCAACATCGCTCCGTAACAACGCCACGCACTCCCCACGCCGCAAGCCGCAATATAACATTACCTGCACGTAAGCCCCATGCTTGTGTTCGTCAGCGACCTTTTGAAATGCGAGCCGTTCGGGCGTGGTCAATGGGCGGCGTAAATTCTCGGTTAATTCAGGCAATTCCAACCGCACCGTGGGATTACGTTCGATTAACCCCTCATGCACGGCATCCAAAAAAAGCTGTCGCAACGCCACCCTGATTTTTGAAACGGTGCTGACATTGCCGCCAGCGTAGGTATTTAGCAGTTCCAAGAGATGTGAAGTCCGCACATCTCTGATTTTCATGTGTCCAATTACAGGCAATATATCGTAATTTAACTTTGCCCGATAATGTGCTAGTTGCTTGGGTTTAAGCCCAGCTTTGTAGACTTTCAACCACCGCTCCGCCCAGTCCTTGACAGTCGTGTCTTTCAAGTCAATCCCCAACCCATGCAGACGTTTCGCCTCGACTAACTTTTCGGCACATTCCGCCTTGGTCTTGCCACGTACGTAAACACGTATCGGTGTGCCGTCCGCCTTTTTCCCAACTACGAATGAGGCTTTGTGGTATTTATAGGTTTTTTCGGTGTTCATAAAATTTACCTCGAAATTTCAGCTGTTAATTTATCCAAATATTAGCTGTTGTTGCTGTTGTCCGTTTTCATTTTGCTGTTGTTGCCTAACTTGAATTGGTTGAGTATTGCTCCCAGACGGTTTATTACGGTATTTCAACAACGATTTAATCAGAAACATTTCTTCATCAGGGGTTATTTCCATAACATCGCCAGAGCTATCTATTAGTGAAGGACAATGCAGATTATTAAAAGGCAGAGGGTTTGACAATCCACTGGTATTATTGAATTGACCCCTGGTTGAATATAGTTCGGCAGGCGTAACCGAAAACAATTCGCATAACATACGGATATTCTCCTGGTTAGGCGTAACTATCCTCATTTCCCAAGAAGACACCGCCGCACGAGTTACCCCCAAAATGTTCGCCAAATCAGTTTGACTTAATTGCTTATCCAATCGCAATTTATTAATACGATTGTTCTTTTTGGCCTCGAAATTACCGATTTTAAGCAATAAATCAGGATTATCAACGTCCATAAGTTCATTTGGAGTAACAGAAAATATTTCGCATATTTTCATTAAATCCTCTGTGTTCATGGCAGCCCCAGTTTCTAATGCGGAAATCGATGGTTGGGTTTTGTTTAACAAATTGGCAAGAGTGCTTTGACTCATTCTGTTTGCTTTTCTAATCATTTTAAGGTTGTTTGTTCTCATTGTTGCCTCCAATTTCTTATATATCAACAGATACAATTATCTAATCAGCTATTAGAACGATTTTTTAATAACAATCTTATCAATAGTTCCTCTTCGTCATTAGAAATTTTCATAATGTCTCCGTATCGGTCAACAAGGACAGGAAACGAGTTAATATTGGTAGTTTCATGTGATGACGGAGTCTGTTCAACGTCAGTTTTAGACAACGAATTTTGATTGATAATTGGGGATTTAATCACAAAAAGCTCCTCTTTTTCTATTGAAAACAACTCACATAATGAGTTAATACTGCTTTTGTTAGGAGATATGAAGCCCTGTTCCCAAGCAGATACAGCGGCTCTTGTAACCCCCAAAATATCCGCTAGTTGGGCTTGCGAAATGCCCGCAATTCCCCTAAGTTCACGTATACGATTAACATTCTTTAACTTTAAATTCCCTATTTTAAGGATTAAATCGGGTGTATCAATATCCATTATTTCATGTGGAGTAACGGAAAATATTTCACTAAGTTTGGTCAAATCATCAGTATTCATAGCAACTTTTCCAGTCTCCATTGCAGATATTACAGCCTGGCTTTTTCCTAGCATATTAGCAAGGTCAATTTGTGTCATTCTAGCGGCTTTTCTAATTTCCCTTAGGTTATTATTTTTCATGTGTTCCCATACCCCTCTATTTAACATTAAACATATAATATGACTACCCAACTAATACATAATTAGCGGTAATGTTCGTCTTGCAAAAGTTGATTATCCATTTATTAAAATTATATATTATAAAAATAATTTTTGCAATAAAAATATTTTTAACACCTCTAAGCAGATAAGCAGAAAAATCAATAAAAAATTTGACTTTATTATTTTATTGTGGTATAATAGCAATATATTAAAAAATCGAAAGGATGATTTAAAATAATGAATATCAAACAACTCCGCAAACAGCATGGTTTATCACAAGCACAACTAGCAAAGTTGGCAGGTATTACTCAATCCACGATTGTTACGTGGGAAAAAGGTAGTGCTAATCCATCATTAAATGCCATACGCAAACTGCTACTAATCTTCAACTGCACAGCAGACGACCTAATCAACCCACCACCGAATAAAACAATTATACCCAAAAGAGAGGAGTAACACCATGCAACCAAAATACATAAACGATAACGAAAACATATACTATCGTTGCAGAAAAGAGGCGGCAACATACAACGAAGTTGTAAAAAGCCGAGAGAGTGCATCCGAGGCGTTAAACATTTCGCCGTCCGCACTGGCAAACTACGAGAGGGGCGTTACAAAGGTAATCCCGCCCGAAAGCGTGGCGAATATGGCAAAAATCTACAACGCCCCCGAACTAAGCAATCACTATTGCGCCCACGAATGTCCAATCGGACGAGGTCAGCCGATAGCGACCGCTGTAAACAGCCTGGAATTAGGCACAATAAAAATGCTAAAAACGCAGGAGCAAGCCGAATTTGTAAAAAAAATTGGTAGCGATTGCGACAGACATCGTACCTCCCGAGCGGCACGATTTAGAGGAACTACTGCCGTATCTGGACGAAATGGCACGATCAATAGGCGAATTGCGGCTCACTTGCCAAAAGTTGGCACACGGAAAGTCCGCCCAGAAAGAAAGGAATAAATTATAAATTAGGCAACAAAAAAAGAAGTGCATTTGCCACGAGAATTGGCGGTATTAGTAGCGTTTAGGGTCGTCAGACCGCCCAACCAGATAGTCGAGGGAGACATCGAAGTAGTCGGCTAGGGCGACAAGTTTAGAGCAAGGTATATCAATCTTGCCATATTCAAACCGCTGATAATGTTGTTTAGTACAATTTAGCAATTTAGCCATTACGGGCTGCGTTATATTTTTATTCACTCTTAAATCTTTAAGACGTTCCCCGAAAATCAGCATAAAGCACCACCTAAAAAAATTTTTTTAAAAAAAGTTTGACAACATTTAATGTTGCTGTTATAATATTAACATAGACAACATTAAATGTTGCCAATCAAAAAAGAAAGGAGCAAAAATGCGAAAAAACCTTGTAAATTTACGCAAGGCGAGCAATTTGACTCAAAGAGGTATAGCGGAAACACTAGGCATAACCAAACAGCAATACCAACGTCTCGAAAGCGGAAAATCAGACGGCAGTATAAAAGTATGGTTAGCCCTAGCGGAGGTATTCCACACCACAATCGACCACCTGCTGGAACAGGCGGACGAGGTAAAAACAGCACAATTAAATTGTACCAAAATCAGCAAAAAAAGTCAACCTGCCCGCTCGGCAGGCGGGTAAAATAGCGGAGAACCGCTAAAAATTAAGAGTTTAGAATAGGAGTAAAACCATGAACCCACCAATAACAACCCCACCCCCCGTGCCAACCACCCCCGAACTAACCTTCGACCCAACCTGGCACAGCTACAAACTAAAAGGTCGCCCGATCCCGTCAGTAAGTAAGCTAATGCGACCGCTATCAAACGCATACTATGGGAAGATAGACGAGGAAATCCTAAAAGCGGCGGCGGCACGAGGCACAGCAGTCCACCAAGCCATCGAGACCTACTTACAATACAAATTCGATGACATCGAGGAGGAACTTTTACCATACTACACCGCATTTAAGGCGTGGCACGCAAAGCACAACCCCACAGTCCACGCCATCGAACACCGCATATATCACAAAATCTACCATTACGCAGGCACGGCGGATTTGATATGCGAACTGGACGGCAAACTAACGATAGTGGACTTCAAAACCTCGGCAACCATAGTGGATATGCTAACCAAAGTACAACTACACGCCTACACATCGGCATATTTAAGCCACGACTACCCAATCAAAAGCAGAGCGGTGGTGCATCTAAAAAAAGACGGCACATACAAAATGACCGCCTATGACAACACGGATTTGGACGAAGTCGAGACATTCTCGGCACTTCTAACAATCCACAATTACATTAAAAAGGAGACAAAAAAATGACAGAGCAAGTATTGGCAATCCTGCCAACAAGCACAGCGGAAAACGACCTAAAAACAGGCATTTCCAACTATGAGAAAAGAGCGGCGAATTTCCAAGTGGCAACGGAAGAAGATTACAAACAAGCCACAATTTTCGCCAGAGAGTTAAAAACAATGGCGGCACGAGTTACAGAATTTTGGAAGCCCAAAAAAGATGCCGCCCACAAAGCCCACAAGGAAATCTGCACAGGCGAAAAGTCCATGATAACGCCAATCCAAAACGCAATCGCCACGATAAAGAGCAAAATCGGCGAATTTACGCAAGAGCAGGAGCGGCAGCGGCAAATCGAGGAAGCGGCGGCAATCAAAATCATGCTAGAAGAGCGAGACCGTATGCTAGAAGTTGCGGTAAAAGCGGACACAGCAGGCAACACCCAAACCGCCAATTACGCATTGGCACAGGCACAGGCGGCAGAAACCACATCAAAGACATTTATAATAGAAGCAACTACACCAAAAGTGGCTGGCATTTCCCAATCGAGGGACTGGGAAATCGAGGAAATTACCCCAGCGGAAGTACCAATCGACTGGGGCGGTGCGGTAATCCGCCCAGTAGACGAAAAAGCCGTCATGCGGTTAATCCGTGCCAGCAAAGGGCAAATCGAAATTCCAGGGATAAAATTCAAAGAGGTCGTAAAGACCGCAATCAGAAAGGTGGATTAACATCGCACGTCTAATCAATCAACACGGCGCGCGGACAAGTAACTAGTCTAGTCAAGAGCCATGGACGTGATGTTAAAAAAAGATGTTAAAAAAAGAAAGGTGGATTAAAAATGACAGAATTAACGAAATACGAATCGGCAAACGGAGCGGTTACGTTGGACTCCGAGACAGTAAAAAAATACCTAGTGAGAGGCAATGGGAACGTAAGCGACCAAGAAGTGCTGCTATTTATGAATTTGTGCAAATTCCAAAAGCTGAACCCATTCACGAACGAGGTATATTTGCTAAAATACAGCAGTAGCAGCCCAGCAACAACGGTGGTCGGCAGGGATGCGTATCTCCGCCGTGCCTACGAAAACCCTAATTACATGGGTTATAAATCAGGGCTTGTGGTGCAGCGTGGCGAGGCAATCGTACAAAAAGAGGGGACGTGCCTGTATCCTGGCGAAAAACTCGTTGGCGGCTGGTGCAAGGTGTTCCAAATGCTAAAAGACGAGAAAATCGAGACGTTCAAAGAGGTTTCGTTATCAGAATACAATACAGGGCAATCGAGTTGGAAAAAGATGCCGACTTTAATGATATGCAAAGTGGCGGAAAGTCAGGCATTAAGAGCAGCGTTCCCCAAGGATTATGCAGGTCTCTACACACCTGAGGAAGTTGAGGGCACGGAAAGTCCGCCCCAAAACGAGATAGGGCTTGCGGCGGCAAACCACAAGCCCCATGACTATGTTAATGATATTTCAATCCACGTACCCCCCAACACGGAAATACGACAAAATAATAGTAACATAAATCAATCAGAACGTCAAGCATTATTTTCGCTGGCACGAAAAGTTTTTGGGGAATCGGCAAACGAGCGGCTAAATGAAATAATCCGAAAGTATGGTTACAGCTCGACTACCAAGCTAAGCCGAGATGTATTTACGGACATCATGGCGGATTTGGAAGGGCAGATTACGGAAAGTCCACCCCAAAACGATATAAGCCGCCAAGAAACAGACGGCAGCGCGGATGGGGAAGTGCGTCCCCAAGATAACGATAGCGCGATGTCAAAAAAATCAAAAAGCGAGGTGGCGGAATGAGTATATTGGCAGTAGCGTACGATTGGTGGAATAGCACCGAGTACGAAGAAATAGAAGAAATCTGTTGCGGCGGACGGTACGTATTTATCCAAGACAACACGGTAATAGGTTGCGAGGATTGTATGGTATCGGTGGAAACAGCCGAATTTTTCCCACAATTTTGGGATATGGAAATAACACAAGGGGCATTTACAAAATTCCTCGCCGAGGTGGAGTGTCCATGTTGTGGGGCGGCGGATATTGAGGAATTTTATATAAAAAAATCCGACCGTGTACCATATAAATTAGAAGACGGCAAGATACGAGACCAAAAGGACGTTTTGGGTTGCGATAGCTGTGTTAGGTGGGCTGATTCTCGAGACGTAGAGTAGGATTACAAGAATAATCACGGAGTGGCGGCACGAAAATGCCACTCCGTGGAGATTGAAAGACGATTTTAATCAAACCACAGATTGACGGCAAATATGGGGAGGAAAAACAATGAAATCAGTAACAGAGTATGAAACTTTCGTGGTATACGAAAGTTTTTGGAGAGGTATAAAGAAATTAAAATCCAAAAAAGACCAGCAACAAGTAATATTTGCCATGTTTGCATATGGTATAGATGGCGAATTTACTGAACTCGATGGCAATGCAGGAGCACTTTGGGAACTAATATATCCGCAAATTGAGGCAGCTAAAAATAATCGTAAAAATGGTGCGAAAGGTGGTCGCCCCCCACAAGAAAATAACCCCCCTTTGGAAAATGCAACCAAAAATGAAAAACCCCCCTTTTCGCAAAAAGTTGAAAATGCGGAAACCAATGTAAATGAGAATGAGAATGGTAATGTAGATGTGAATGGAAATGAGAATGAGAATGGAAATGCACAATGCGAAAAATGTGCGCAACAAGTTGCGTCCGTCTCTGTCTCTCCTGCGGAGTCCGCCGCCGTTTCTCAAAAACCAAGAACGGCAACGGCAACGGCAACGGCAACGGCAACGGCAAAACTGCCACGGCGTTTTGACGAATTTTGGCAACCGTACCCCAACAAGAAAAACAAAACCGATGCAATAAAATCCTGGATAAAGCTAAAACCTGACGATGAACTAATCGACACAATAATTGCCGCCGTCCAAGCTCAAAAGCAACACGAGGGCTACGGCTGGCAAAAAGAAAACGGCAAGTATATCCCACATCCAACCACGTGGTTAAATCAACAGCGTTGGCTTGACGAGCCTACGGAAACCTCGAACCGTCCAGGCGGATTTGCGGGCTTGGTTTGGGACGATGAAAACAAAGAACGAGAGCGAGAACGAGCCGAACGAACACGACTAGAATCGCCTGATATTATCGAGGGCGAGTATACGGAGAGTACGCCCCAGTTGGAAAAAGAGGCGGAGGAAGAAGAATCGCTGGGGGCTTTTGTGGCTAGAACCATGAATAAAGCGGAGGTTTATTGATTATGTCAAAAAAAGAAATGCAGAAATTTTTAGCAATTATGCAGTTGAACTACACGAATTTTCACAAGGAGAAAAATGCGGCGGAACTGGAAAGAATTGCGGAATTATGGGCTAATATGTTGGCTGATTTAGATGTGGTGGAGGTTAAGCAAGCATTTTACGACCACATGAAAACATCGGCGTTCCCACCTACTTTTGCGGATATTATTGATGCCGTTAAGGCAAGCCAAAGCCGCCAAAGGCAAATCGCACGAGATGCCCAAACATTAAAGCTTGTCCAGCCAGTGGTGCATAGTGCCGAGCAGTTGGAATTAAACCGAGTTATGCGAATAGTCGTGAAATCGGTGATGGAGCATACCACGACCATAGATATACAGCCGCCGCCTGATTTTGATTTGATCGATAGAGCTTGGGTTGAGAGGAAGATAGATGAAGCTAAAAATGTATTGCGTGCGATAGAATTGGAGGGAAGATATAGCAAAATTTCCTAACGTGTTACAACGTGATAGCGTAACTTTCAGAAATGCCATCCGTTTTGGAAATGTTAAAATTGTTCCAATAGCGATTGAATTTTATTTTGAAATGCTGGAACAAGACCGAATACGGCAAATTGAGTTATATGGGAGGTAAGAATGACTAAACATTGGCGAATAATAATTGTAGGAATATTCCTAATTCCGATGTTGGTTTTGATATTTACAAGATACAATCGGCAACCTACACAAACCCCAGTAATAGCCACAAACACGCCACTAATACAAATGACAACGGCTGAACAACCTCACACAAACGGACTGGATTTAGCTCATACAGACAACCTGCACGAGTATGGGCTAGGACTTGCTTACGATTTATTTAGCCGTGTCGAGTATCTGTTAAACCGCATGGACATATTAAATCAAGAAATGGCGGAAATTTACTCTCGGCTTGCGTGGCAACCGCTGGGTTATTTTGAACTCACATTCTACTGCCCTTGCGAAATCTGTACAGGGCGGTGGAGTGGGCTAAATCGCACCGCAAGCGGCACAATCCCCACGGCAGGACGTACAATCGCCGTGGATACATCGGTTATCCCTTTCGGCACGGAAGTCCTTATCAATGGACATATCTATATTGCCGAGGATACAGGCTCGGCGGTGCGTGGGAATGTCATTGACATTTTTGTAGATAGCCATGAGTATGCCGTACAACGTGGCAGAGAGAGTGGCGTGGCGGTGTATATGAGAGGACTGCATTAAGGAGACTAAAAAATGAGACCATTACGAGAAATACTAAATAATCCACGTTTTAACTGCATAAAAACAGGCGAAGACGGCGGTTGTGGTTACTTAGTACACACACTCTACACCGCAACAATAATATTCTCAACTGGCGACGATTGGGATCACGTGTCAGTTAGCCATAAACACCGTCCGCCCACATGGGATGTGATGTGCGAGGTCAAAAAAATTTTTTGGGCGGATGACGAATGTGTTGTGCAGTACCACCCCAAAAAATCAGAATACATCAACAATCACCCAAATTGTTTACACCTATGGAAACCGCAAAATGTGAACTTCCCCACGCCGCCTAAAATCTTTGTGGGAATATAAGAGGTGCTAGTATGCGAACAAAATACAATACCACAGGCCTAGCCAGCCAACACCTGCCCGTTCGGCAGGCGGGCGGCACGCGGACAAGTAACTAGTCTAGTTACGAGCCATGGACGCGATGTTAAAAAAATGTTAAAAAAGGAGGTAGACGTGATGTTAAAATACAAAAACCGACCCACATACATGGACGGCTACCGATTCGCATCCAAAGCCGAGGCGGAGCGATATTTGATACTGAAAATGCTACTAAAAAGTGGGCAGATACAAGAATTTAGCTTGCAACCAAAATTTCCACTCCACGCCCCTGACGGCACGAGAATCGGACACTATATCGCCGATTTTTTGGTGGTGGATAAAAAGGGGGCTAAGTGGGCTGAGGACGTGAAAGGAGTCCGAACACAGCTGTTTAACTGGAAAGCCAAGCATTTTAGGGCGGAATATCCGCACATCGAGTTGCGGATAATTAAATAGCGAGGAAAACAACTAAAAGGGGGCTACCTCAGCCCCCAATCAGTATTGCACCTACCAACAAAATAATTATAGCAGAGGTGCAAAAAAATGTCAAAAGAAGAATTGCAACAAATAACCGACCACATAAGAGCCACGCTAAAAGCCGAGGAAACCAAGCTAATAAAGGCACGCCACGACAAAAAGCGGGCAAATATCCGTCTACTACTCCGCAACTACCGAAACATCGTCCGCCACGTGGAGTACACAGAGTACGAACCCCACAAATTCGCCAAACGAGACGACCTATTAAAAGAAATTTTAGAACTCATGGACGGCGGCGACACAAGCAAATTCGAGTTAAATTCCCTGCTCGAAAGTAGCGTAAAATCCCGTATGCTACTCGACCATATCGACAATATGCTGGACGTATACAGGTGGACTTGCGAAACGTCAGACAAGCCAGAGGACGAACGCCGTGAGCGGATTATTTACGCACGGTATATCGCAGACAAGCCGCAGACGATTGAGGAGATAGCACAGGCGGAAAACATCGACACACGCACCGTCTACCGTGATATTGATGCCGCTTGCGAGGTTTTGACGGTGCTGTTTTTTGGTGTGTTTGGATTGCAGTTTTTGTAAAAAAGAGCCATGTGAACTCTCCCACCAGCTAAAGCTAGTGGGCTTCCAACGTGTCAAATCGACACATATTCCCTTTAGGGGAATGGAGTTCCTTTCCACCATACAGAAATAACTCAGAGTGCTAGT
>WRKH01000302.1 GCA_009778175.1 Turicibacter sp. | reverse complement strand
AAGATTAAAACCGTGGGGCTCTGCCCCACACCCCGCTGGGGGCGCGCCCCCAGACCCGCTCGTTTTTATAGTTTTCCATATTTTTGGATTCACACCGCAAAAGTTGCGATTTTTTGCGTTTTGCGGTGTGAATCTTGTGGCTTCCTTTTTACCAATCTATTACCGTTAGTGCTGGTAAACGTGGGGTTCTTAGGGTTGGGTCTATTAGGCGATGCAACAGAACGTAGAGAGTGATTTCTTGAGCAAGGTCTTGTGGGGCAAAAATGGTTTCGGAAACGCCCGAGACTATGCCAGAGGAGAAGAGAGAGCGGATTGCAGAGGCGTGCATACCAAATTCATTTTCATCTTGGAATGGGTTTGGGGCGTTTAGAGTGGTAAGCTCAATGCCCGCAACGGCGGAGAAGAAAAAGAGGATTGTTGATATTTCGCCACGGGTTAGGGTTTGGGAAACAGGCATGGTACGCAGATTCCCCACTAAAATGTTGTTTGATAATGCCCAGTTGTAATACCTGTTTATTCCCTGCGGAATTACGATACCTCGCCGCTCCGCTAAGCCGCCCAGAACATTGATAGTTCTATCCAAAGTAAGCGGTGTGGTGGTATCAAAATATGCCTCGCCATTTCGGACAGTTGGCGTTATTATCCCCATGTTGAAAAATTCTTCCACCGCATTTTCGGCAAAATGCCCCGACATATTGCGGAAAGGGGCTGGCGGTTGCGTACTTATCGGCACAATTGCCGTCCATTCCCGTCTCTCATTACCTAATAAGTTCAAAATAAGCTGCACTTGCACGGTAGAGCCTGGTATAGCTGTAAGCGGCGGAAAATGATGCTGCAAAGTCAATGTTTCCACATTTTGCTCGCCAAGGTAAGTTTTTACGGTAGTGCCGTTTATCCGCCATTCGCCGTTAAAGGCAAAATTGGTGTTTGGGCTAATAAGCCGTGCATTTATGGTAAAATCGGAGTTTACACGTATGGCAGTCGGCACTTCTATGTGATATTCCACGGCTTCGCTTACGCCCGAAAGTCGGGAAATTTCCGAAAAGCCATAATTTAAGAGCCTGCGAGAATCAGAAAAGCTGTTGTCTCGAGAAGTGGAACGCATAACCACAGTAATTATGCGAACGCCGTCCCTTTCTGCCGTCGCTACAAGTGCGTACATGGCGACTGGACCCGAGCCGGTTTTGAACCCGTCCGCACCTGGGAATCCCTCTCTAATCAGCGTGTTCGTGTTATTGTATGTAACGCCGCCCACCGTCATTGAGCGAAGCCTCGTAATTTCCAAAATTTCTGGGAATCGCTCTATGAAATTCCTTGTTAAAATGGCAATCGACATGGCTGTGCTGAAATGTACAAAGCCACCATGGCTGTTTTCAAATTCGGCACGCATCCCCATTCTGGCGGCGGTTTCGTTCATGCGTACAACGAAAGCCTCCTCGCTGCCCGAGATATATTCCGCAAGTGCCACGCAAGCTGCATTTGAGGAGGGTAACGCCAGCAGTTTAAGCAAAGTTTCCACGCTATACGATGCAGCGGGCAATGGCACAAGCGAAGAACCCTGCGGTCTCGTATTGGAAAATGCCCTTGCATTGGCACTGATAGGGATTTGCGTGTTCATATGCAACCGCCCCGCCTCTATCTCTTCAAAAACGATATAGGCAGTCATCATTTTTGTCATACTAGCAGGAGCAAGCATTTCATCGGCATTTTGCTGAAAAATCACATTGCCTGATGCGAAGTCCATAACCACCGCACCCCTTGCCGTAACAGACGGCGTGTTCGCTGATACTCTGTTGGTTTGCACAATCAACGCCGCTCCAAGTGCCGCAAACAATAGGGCAACTACAATAAAATTTCTTTTCGTCATTTCGTTCTCCTTTTCACATTTTAACCCTGGGTGCTGCCCAGAACCGAGAGCCAACCACCCCGCCATCTCAGGCGAGTCTCAAAATCGACTCGCTTATATTTTCATTATACGCTACTTTTGCAAAAAGTGCAAGAGGGATTTTGAAAAATATTGTTGTGATTGTACCTTGCACGATTTCGGCTATTGGTCTTTTGCGTTCATGTACCTGATACAGCATAATTTCCCAAATGTCAAGCAATAAAATGGCAAGGAGTATGAAACGCCCAAACAAAAATTAAAAAAATTTTTGGCCTTCCTTGCAATGCGAGCGAAAATGTGTTAATATGATTAAAAGTGGCTTTGAGAGGCCATCGTTTGATAAATATTGTTAAATGCAAAGGAGAAGAAGAAAATGAAAAAAATAATCAGCACGACAGAGGCACCAGGAGCAATAGGACCTTACTCGCAAGGGATAGCGGCGAATGGGTTCGTATACACATCGGGGCAGTTGCCGATAGACTACAAAACAGGCGAAATGCCCGATGACATAGCCAAACAAACGGAGCTTTCTCTACAAAATGTAGATGCGATTCTAAAGGCGGCGGGCAGCTCGCTTGACAAGGCGGTTAAGATGACCGTTTTCGTTAAGGATATGAACGACTTTAATGCAATAAATGAGGTTTATGCCAAGTTTTTTGTAAACGATCCGCCAGCACGATCGCTTGTGCAGGTGGCACGATTACCCAGAGACGTAGGTATCGAAATTGAATGTGTGGCTTTACAGTAGCTAAAATGGGCGTTGTGTCTTATGGTCGCAACGCCATTTTGTGTACGAAAAATATATCGCTACACTAAAATAGCTATTCGCAACCTCTAGTTGCGCAACTAAAAGATGCTTGACTTCAATAAAAAAACTAGGGTACACTTGAAAAATAACGAACGAGCGGGTCAAGGGGTGCGCCCCTTGCGGGGGTCTGGGGGATGGCCCCCAGCGGGGTGTTGCTCCGCAAACGTCTAGACGGTGTCCACTGGACACCAGACGCGGGGCAGAGCCCCACGGTTTTAGTAAATTTAAAATGTGTGAGAGGATGATTTTATGCGTAAAAATATCTTTGTGAAATCAATGTTGAGGCAACGAATACGAACATTGTTGCTGTTTGCGATTGTTGCAACGGCAGTATTTGCGGTGGTTTTGCGGATGGCGGAGTATTCCATAATAGATGGGCATATCGCTCGGCTTGCTGAAACCTACATCGCCGTTGGTTATTTGCAAGGAACTAGCCAACACGCCGATATCTCCGCTGGGGTCGATATAATCAAGGATAGCCCGCTAATCGCTTTTGAAGATCGCCGCCGCTTTGCAGAGGGTGTTCTGCACGATATACACGCCGTTGATATGGCAGGCATGGGCGTTGGCGGCAGAGGTTGGGGATTTGGCGGAGAACGCAATGGAGAACCTCGCCTTACCTATGCCGTCTTTCACGGTACTTTGTTGCAAATGGCACATGAGGATTGGCCTGGTTGGCTTACCCTGCAGTTTTTGCCGTATGATATAATAGCGGGTTTCCCAGAACACGTGGGCACGGGAATGAGTAACATTTGGGTTAATCATTGGACGGGTGTTGATGAAGAAGGCAATTCGAATCCTACCCCTGTTTCAGATATGGTGGTTGGCGAATCCTATCTGGTCTCTGTCATATATACGCAAATAGTGTTTCAAGGAGTTGCAGGGGCTGCTGTACATATGCCAAGAATCACTTGGGCTGGAACCAATCACCAACCCATAACTTTAGCCCCTATGAATGATTTAACGGCTATGTTTGATGATGAAGATGAGGATGCTGAACCTATCTCAACAGCCGAATTTATAGAAAATTCTCTATGGTTTTACCCAGTTCCCTATGGAGGAGCGGCTGATTTTAATCAACCTGAGCTCGCTTGGATACGGGATCGGGTGGATTTTCTAAATCATAACCAAAGGGCTGTTTTTCTGCAGACCACCATTGATATGTATCTAATGCCGCAAATGATTGACGGTAGCGATATGCGTATCTTGAGACAGTTACCAAACTCGGGGCGGCTCATCAACCATGAAGATTACCTAAATGCCAACCCCGTGGCGGTGGTCGGCTCAGAATTTGCAAGGAGACGCGATTTATCGTTAGGAGATACCATTACCGTAACTGTGCCATCGGAGCAAACTGTTTCAGGGTTATTTTCGACCAGCACAGGCAGAGGGAATTTTACGGAGTTCGCCTTACGAGGTTCGGGCGAACCGCTGGTTGTGCTAGAGCTTGAAATTGTTGGTATAGTCTACAATGCGTTGCAGGGGTTTGGTCATAGAGCCCCCATGTATATCCATATCCCCGATTCGCTTTTGCCAGAAACCCTTTACATGAACAATTTAGCCAGATATTCGGGAAATATGGAATTTATAGAAGATGCCGACGGCGAAATTATTGAAGAGATCGCAGCGGAAGATTTTATAATGGCGGACAGGTACAGTTTCATACTAACCAGCTCCCGCTACGAACAGACATTTTACCTAGAATACAGCGAAATTCTATCGGATATGGGCATAGAATTAGTAATGGTATGGACGGGCAGCGGCAGTTTTTGGAATTCGGCGGATAATATTATTATGATGTCAACTTTCAATGCTGTTTCCATGTGGCTTGTATTGATATTGTGCTTTGGGTTGAGTTCATTTATAATAGTTACCCAATCTCGGCGAAATTTCGCCATATTGCGGGCGTTGGGCGTTTCCGCTAAAAATACAGTGGCAAAAATGTTTGCCTGCATATTGGTTATCATTCTGCCAGCGATATTGGTGGGGGCTTTTGCCTCCTGGCAATTCACACAGACAGAATTTTTTGTATCGAATGTGGAAGAAATACTGGCATATGTTACACCAGAATACGTGCCTGGAGCGGGTGCTGCACGTCCCCCTCTAACCATTAGAGATACAGGGGTCGAAATAGATATGGCTGTTCCCCCTTATCTTGTGGTTTCGCTTGCCGCTATATTTTTTGCTATAATGCTCACAATGGTTGCCATTGGTGCAATTAACATACTACGTCGTCCAGTTTTGGAAATCATACAGGGCGTAAAACCCGTAAAGTACAAAAAATTACCCGAAACCACCGATACCGCTACAACAATCGCTTTCGAGATGCCCAAACTAGAGGCTTTAGCGGTAGAAACAAAACAAAAATTTACTAACGGAATACAATACATACGCCGACATATCATACGCACCCCCCTAAAAACCGCACTTTGCCTTGTAACGGGAATAATTTTCTCCATTGGATTGGCGTGGATTACACAGTCCATCTATGCAACCGAGCTAGAAATAGAATATTTATACGAAACGACAGTAATAGAGGTGCAAGTATTCCCGCTAGAAGCACATGAGGTGGGAGGTTTGGGAGGCTCGGGCCAATGGCCAATCGATCGCAGTATGGACGACCTTATAACACGGAGAACGATAGACGGTGTGAGAGATACGAGTTTTCTGCAGAATATCTATTTTGAATCGGCACATACCAACGCATTTCTGATAGGCTCTGAAAATGGGGTTTTTCCAGAAAATTGGGCAGAAATTATAGGATTTAACACCAATGCGGTTATATGGAATGTTTGGAATATGGATGCTTTAGACCATATAGTCGGCGTGGAAAATTTAGACGAGTTCGCAGTTGCACATACCGATAGATTTATACATGGTGTAAACGGCAGTGTTTCTATAGAATTTGCAGACGGATTCAGTGCAGCTGATTTTGTATACGTGTCAGGGGAACCGATTCCAGTTGTGGCATCACAGGCAACACTGGAGCAGAAAGAATTGGAATTGGGCGAATACGTTCACCTAGCATACAGACGGAACTTGCCGATTGAATGGAGAAATACCCCTGCCGTCATAATCGCTGTTCATAATGGTCATGTTTTTGGGACATTGGCACAGGATGCGATGATTGTACCCAACGATTTTATAACGGGGGCTATAGGCACGAGTTTTCTCGGTCATCAAACCCTGAATTTTCAGGTAAACCCCGAATATAACGACATAGAGCTATTGGGGGCAATACGAGAAGAGATAAACGAGATAGTTACAGCACCAGCTGCAGGTTTCTTCCACCTAAGTTTCTTCATGTGGGACGAGAGTTTACGTAATATTGTAGGTGCATTGAACCAGATACTTATGCTACTTACCCTGTTGCAACCCATAGCCGTGGGTGTTTCGGTAGGTGTCGCTATAGCGATAGCCATGCTCCTAATGCTACAAAACGCCGCAAAGGCAGCTATTATGAGCGTTCTCGGGGCAAGCAAAACCAAAATAGCCTCCCTGTTATGTATGGAGCAGGTCATTATATTCTCCATCGGAATTATTTTGGGATTTCTGATAATCTTGATAATTGGCTGGAACATCCTGCTAGCCGTCCCCCTAATACTAATGTATTTCGGCGGAATAATACTAGGCTCTCTGCTAGGCTCTATACTAGTTACAATGCGCCCGCCTCTAGAGATGCTACAAGTTCGAGAATAAAAACAGTAGTAAATCCGCCCCTTGCCCCCCAAATTTATTTTTTGGATTTCGACTGGCTTAGCAAGCCAAATCACCCATAAGGCAAAAAAATTGAAGCGATTAAAATAGAATCGAGAACCATAAAAAACGAACGAGCGGGTCAAGGGGCGCGCCCCTTGTGGGGGTGTGGGGGCAAAGCCCCCACGGTCTTAAAAAAAGGAGGAAGAGTAGTATGGAAAATTTGACTATACAAGATGTGGGTTATAGGTATAAAAATGGGGATAGAGATGTTTTGAAAGACGTGAATGCTGATTTTAAGGCAGGGCGATTGTATTCTGTTGTAGGGCCGTCTGGTAGCGGCAAAACTACATTGCTCTCTATAATGGCAGGGCTGGATAGACCTTTAACTGGCTCTGTAAGCGTGGGAGGCAAAAATTTGAAGGATTTGAACATAAATGAATATCGGCAAAAACACATAGCCATGATATTCCAAGCCTTTCAACTCTTCCCCCTGCTTACCGCCCTCGAAAATGTCTCCTATCCGCTGGAATTTATGGGTACAAGACGAAAAGAAGCTGAAAATCGTGCCAAATCCCTGCTCAATAGCGTTGGCATAACCGAAACCAAACATAACCGCTATCCCGCAAACCTATCTGGCGGCGAACAGCAACGTGTCGCTATTGCTCGGGCATTGTCTACAGGTGCTAAGATTATCCTGGCGGACGAACCCACAGGCAATTTGGACTCGACAAATAGCCGAGCGATAGTTGATATTCTGAAGAAACTAGCCCATGAAGAGAGCTATTGCGTTATAATCGTAACCCACAATATGGAAGTAGCCGAAGTTTCCGATGTAGTATACCGCATGACAGACGGCGAACTAACGGAGCATTGATTTTTGAATGAAAACGGCAGTGATTATACCAGCAGCAGGGGACGGCAGCCGAATGGGGCAACCTAAGCAACTATTGCCGATAAACGGCGTTCCTATGCTAGTTAGAACGATTTCCGCCTTTGAAACGCATACCGACATAGACGAGATACTAATCGCAACGTCAGATGCCATAAAATCGGAATTGTTAGGCTATAAATTTACGAAGATACGAGCGATTATGCAGGGCGGGGCAGATCGGCAATCTTCCGTGCGAATAGCGTTGAACTACCTTAGCCCCGAGGTTAAGGTAGTTTTGGTACATGACGGTGCAAGGCCGCTAGTGTCCGCCAAAGCAATATCCAATGTTTTAGAACTAGCAAAAAAAGGGAAATCCGTCATAAGCGGCGTAAAAAGTGTGGATACGGTTAAAATAGCGGAAAATTCGGACAAAATCGCCCAAACCCCCGATAGAGCCAAAACGTGGCTAGCACATACCCCCCAAGGATTCCCAGCAGACATCATTAAAAAAGCCCATGAACAAGCCTATGAAACAGGCTTTACAGGTACAGACTGTGCTATGTTAGTGGAACGCCTTGGGATTCCTGTGTATATGGTGGAGGGCGACCATTTTAATATAAAAATAACCGTACCTTCGGATATCGATATAGCCGATGCATTGCAAAAGGTCATAAAATAGGGCTTTAACGGGGGTCTTCACAAAAATTTAATATTTTATTAACATTTAGACGATATTTTTTAAAAAATTAGTTGACTTCTTTTTTTGTGTATGATATACTGTATTCATAAGTTAAATCTATAATTTTTATTAAAGTAAAGGATAGATGTCAATGTTAAAAATGCAAAACCCCAAAGATATAAGGAGACTGGTAACGAGAACTCCTGTGAGAACCAATTCACACGCACAAAAAAAGTATTTTTCGCTTATGCTGGTTCCGTCCTATTCGTCGGGCAGAACTCGCAGTATACGCATACCGTATCTGACTTTCTATGTTCTATTCGCCGTAATTTTGATTACTGGTGGCGTAATGGCGGGATTGCACTTTAGGGCTGAAAATTTGAGGCAGACTGCCGAACACGCAGAGCTTGCACTGGAGGAAATACAAGAAGCCTTTATAGATTTGCAAGAGACGGCGGAGGAAGAACGCAGACAGCTTATAGAAGATAGCATAAATTTGCGTAGCACACTAGCACAGGAGCGTATGCGAGGCGAAGACGAACAGCTCCAGCAACGTGCAACCTATTTGGAAACCCTAGAAATTCTGCAATTTCACGTAGAAGAGCTAGAGGAGCAGATTTGGCAATTTGAAACACGCAGACAACAGATTTTGGATGCGTTGAGTTTGAATTCGCATATACCGATAGTGCGTACTGCTCTAAACGAGCTGCATCAATCTCAACTACATTCATTGGTTACTCTGGAGGATTTGCGGCAATATTCTCAAGTCCAAAGAGAACGCAGAACCACTACTTTAGTGCTGCTATCCACGGCGGGCTTGACGGAATCCACAGATGCTGCCACATACCAATTTTTTGATTTGATAGCTACTGCCGAATTTGCTTTGGAGATTATGGCAGAGTTGGACGAACAGCTAATGACGGAAGTCGAAAGATTGTTGCCTCATATAAGCAACCATCCTACAATTCGCCCAGTAAATGGTCGATTTACATCAGGCTTCGGTTGGCGGCGTAACCCGTTCGGCAGTGGCAGCGAATTTCACTCGGGTGTGGATATTGCGGCACCAAGAGGCACTGCTATAGTAGCAACTGGCGGGGGCAGGGTAACTTTTGCTGGTTGGAACGGTGCTTATGGTAATCAAGTAGTAATCAATCACGGCAACGGGATTCAAACATCATATGCACACGCTTCAAGCATATTAGTGCGAGTGGGGCAATATGTGAGCCGTGGCGAAGTTATTGCTAGAGTAGGCTCTACTGGACGCTCTACTGGTCCGCACGTACATTACGAGGTGCTAATCAATGGCAGGGCGGTTAATCCCGTTACATTCTTTTTGGATTAGACCGATTCAGAGTACAATTACCAAAACGGGCAACCAAAGCGGGCGGATAATATCCGCCCCTACGAAAAATGTAAAATAACAAACGAGCGGGTCTGGGGGCGCGCCCCCAGCGGGGTCAAGGGGCAGAGCCCCTTGCGGGTCTGGGCAGAGCCCAGCGGGGTGTTGCTCTGCAAACGTCTAGACGGTGTCCACTGGACACCAGACGCGTGGCAGAGCCCCACGATCTTAAGTTGAAAGGGTAAAATATGCCAAGGGAAAAAGATGTAGTCAAGGCCGCAAATACTTTTATCGGTCAAGGCATAAAGCTTAGAGCCCAAAAATTACACGGTTCTGAATCGGTTCGTATCGACGGTTTGTATATAGGCGACATTGATTTGGACGGCTACTTGCAGATAGGAGAATCTGGTCGTATAGAGGGTAATTTGCAGATTTCTTATGCACTGATTGCAGGCGAAATTGTGGGCGATGTCATGTGTCGTGCCACTATCCATCTTTCGCCAACTGCAAAGGTGCATGGTAATATTAAAACGGGTCGTATTATCATCGACGAGGGTGCTGTTTTTTATGGGCATTGCAAGACACGAGATGAGGATACTGAAATTATTGTAACGTAAAGGCGGAGTTTAATTGCCTATTAAAATACCTGACAAATTGCCAGCAAAGGATATACTTGTTGCTGAAAATATATTCGTAATGGACGATACTAGAGCGATTAGCCAAGATATACGTCCTTTGGAGCTTGCAATCCTAAATCTCATGCCGCTGAAGGAAGCAACGGAGGTACAGTTGCTACGCCTTTTGGGCAATACACCACTACAGGTTAATGTTACCTTTTTGCACATGGCAAGCCATGTATCAAAAAACACTTCTGCCACCCATTTAGCCAACTTTTACCATACATTTAGCGAAATAAAAAACCGACGTTTTGACGGTTTGATTGTAACGGGTGCACCAGTAGAAACTTTGGACTTTGAAGAGGTTACTTACTGGCATGAACTAACCGAAATTTTGGAGTGGTCTAAAGAGAGGGTAACTAGTGTTTTGCATATATGTTGGGCTGCACAGGCTGGGCTATATTATCATTACGGCATACCAAAATACGGCTTAGACACAAAAATTTTCGGCGTTTTTTCACATACCAAACTGGACGACTGCAAACTGCTAAGAGGATACGATGATGTGTTTTTCGCACCTCATTCCCGCCATACAGAGGTACGCCGAGAGGATATTTTAAATAATGCCGATTTGGTTTTGTTATCGGAATCAGAAGAGGTTGGCGTATACATAGCCGCTAGTACGGATAGATGTAGGCGTATCTTTGTGATGGGTCATGCGGAATATGATGCGTTTACCCTGAAAATGGAATACGACCGAGACCGCCAAAACGGCAAAGAGATAGCCTTACCCAAAAACTATTTCCCGCAAAACGATATAACCAAGCCGCCCGTGGTTACATGGCGGTCTAGTGCGAATTTGTTGTTTAATAATTGGCTCAATTACTGTGTTTATCAGGAAACGCCATATTTATTGTGAGTGTTATGAAAAAATTATTTATTTTGCTTGTACTTGTTCTGGTGGCTTGTAGCGATGATGAGATTTCACACATCTCGTCTTTTTATGATATACCTGGCATTACACCGTATGAAATAGTCGAGATAGAGGCTTTGCTTGCAAATCGAGAATATCTTGTATATGGGATGCTTTTGAGCGATGAGACTTTCCATGATATTGACGGCAATATTTCGGGCTTTGCTGTCAGGATAAGTGAATGGATGAGCGGTTTCTTTGGCATACCCGTCATACCAGTTATCGTTGAATGGCACGAGCTTATGGCGGGATTAGAAAATGGCAATATCGACTTAACTTCTCAACTTGCCTCAACGCCGCTTCGAGAGATAACCCACATAATGACAGATCCCATAGTAATGCGACCGCTTTCATATACGCTAAACCCTACCGAAGGTCTTGATTTGCCGCCCGCACCTCTCTTGGCTCTCTTTGAAAGTGAATATACGGTGGGGGTGCTGGAGCAGTTTAATATATTCGATGGCCTCCAAATGGTTTTTGTGGAAACGCTTGCGGATGCTGAAGATCTTTTGTTAAATGGCTATGCGGATGCTTTTTTTGGTGATGGCTCTATCGGGCTTACTCTCATTAACGATGAACTAGTATCCAATACCGTACAACCCTATATATTCAAACAAACGCCCATAATGGCAAGACAATCGGAGCTTGCACCCATAATAAACGCCATTCAGCTCTTTATATCCAATTCAGGTATACGAGATATTGGAGCTATTTATGCGGAGGGGCTAATAGATTTTAATCGCTTTGCCTTTAAGACCTCAATCGGATTGGCGGAACGTGCCTTTATAGAGACGGATACGGAGATTAACGTGGGCGTTTTGGCATTTAACTACCCTATCGGATTCTATAGCCAGCAAAATAGCCAATTTGAGGGGGCGGCAATAGATGTCTTAAAGGAAATTGAGCAGTTGAGCGATTTGAGATTTAATTTTATTGATATAACCGATTCTGCCCTTGACATACGAGATGAAGTGGATATGATTGTTTCCGTCAACTATGTGCTAGAGGGAATGGAGGATTTTATTCTCTCCAATACCTCCATTTTTTCATCTAACTATGCACTTATCTCCCATGTTGATGAGATGGGGATAAATGTAAACGAGGTACTGTACAAAAATGTGGGATTGGTCGCAAATAGTGCGTACGAATACCTATTTAATTCGTATTTTCCCAACCATCAATACATAACCAGATTCGGTAATATGCGTGAACTTTTAGAGGCTTTAGTATACGAAGAGGTCGATATGGCGTTTAGCTCCAGTGGGTGGCTGTTGTATCTTAGCAATTTTACGGGAAACCCAAATTTTTGGGCTAATGTGGTCTTTAACGAGACGCAGGATGCGTATTTTGGGTTCTTAAATGACAATGTGGTTATAGCCAATTTGATAAATGAAGCTCTGTTGTTAGTAGACACACAAAATATATCCAATCGCTGGAACGCTCGCACCTTTGACTACAGAACTATTATACTAACTGCACAGATGCCCTGGTTGCTGAGTGCGGGAGTTTTATTCGTTGGGGTGCTTGTTCTGTTGACCATGCTGTTTTTAAAGCGTAATAGCGAGAAGGAGCAGCTGGTAGAATTGGTGGCTGAACGCACAAACTCTTTGGAATTTGAAAAAAATCTGCTGACTACAATCTTGGACTCCATGCCCGATGTGCTATTTTGCCGAGACTTGGATTTTAGATATCACAGGATAAACAAAGCATTCACAGACCTTTTTAACGTGGCTAACGAAGATGTAATCGGGAAAACAGATGAAGAGGCGTTAGGAGAGGTTTTAACAAAGCATACTCTTGAGGGCTGGCGTAATCTGGATTTAGCGGTGTTGCAGGCAGGTAGTGCTATAGTGCGAGAAGAGGTTGTCGTCTCGATCGAGGGAGTAGCTCAGACCTTTGAAACGACAGAGGCTCCCATAATGGATCAAACGGGCAATATCACGGGATTTATAGGCATTACTCGCGACATTACGCCGCGCAAATTGGCGGAGGATGCGATAATCAAAGCATCTCGGGCAAAATCCGATTTTATCTCGAATATGAGCCATGAGATCCGTACGCCTATGAACAGTATAATTGGGTTTTCAGAATTGGCGTTGGAAGACGTGTCGCCAAAGACACAGATTTATATAAATCGCATAATCGAAAATGCAAAATGGCTTTTGCAGATAATCAACGACATACTGGATATTTCCAAGATAGAGTCGGGCAAAATGGAGCTTGAAAAAATACCGTTTTCGCTTAGGGAGGTATTTGCCCAGTGCAATGCCATGGTATCATATAGGGCGGCTGAAAAAGGGATAAACCTATTCTTTGACATAGCAAATTTGGGGGACGAACGTCTGCTGTTGGGCGACCCCATGCGGTTGCGGCAGATTATAGTGAATCTGCTTTCAAACTCTGTAAAATTCACCAATGTGGGCATGATTAAACTTACCGCCTATGCAAAAGAAAGTTCATACAATCACGTGAAAATCTATTTTGAAGTGCAGGACAGCGGCATAGGAATGACGGAGGATCAAGTATCCCGTATCTTCGAGCCGTTTATGCAGGCTGATACAAGCATTACAAGAAAATATGGCGGCACGGGGCTTGGTTTGCCTATTTCTCAACAACTTATAGAAGCCATGGGCGGTTCGCTTTCCGTTGATAGCATATTAAATCTAGGCTCAAAATTCTCATTTACGCTGCCATTTAGCATAGCGGATCAACTGGATAGAGAGATTACACTGGAGAAGGATGGCATCAAGCAACCGCTATTTGAGGGCGATATTCTGGTATGTGAAGACAACGAGATGAACCAACTAATTATAGAGGAACATCTATCCAGATTGGGGCTTAACACGATAATAGCCAAAAACGGCTTGATAGCGGTAAATGAGGTTAAAGAGCGGATGCGTATCAATAAAAAGCCGTTCGAGTTGATTTTCATGGATATTCATATGCCAGTTATGGACGGACTAGAGGCATCAGAAAAGATAATGGCGATTAATTCCTCCATGTCGATAGTGGCTATTACAGCCAATGTAATGACTACCGATAAGGCTATGTATGCAGAGGCGGGTATAGTAGATTGCTTGGGCAAGCCTTTTACTTCACAAGAATTGTGGGCTTGCTTGCTAAAGCATCTGACTCCGATTAAATAAAACCGCAGGACTCCGCCTCACACCCCGCCAGTTGTGGCTTGCGGGCCGGATACCATCAACGTCATTAACTTTGTCTATATCGATTGCCAAAAGCGGTACGGGCAAGCCCGTACCCTACAATCGAAACCGTAGGGTCGAGACTTGCCTCGACCGTCCTCAGCAACCTAAGTTAATGACAGTGAGATTAATATCCGCCCCTACCCCTAAAAATCTCCAATCAACAAAAAAGAAACCACGACAAAAGTAAAACGAACAATGGGGTCAAGGGGCGCGCCCCTTGCGGCAAGACGGTCTTGTGCCAGGTGTGGGGCAGAGCCCCACGGTTTTAAGCAGATAAGAAGAGGTATGTTTTGATTGAGAAAATAGTGATAGTGGGTACTTCGGTGGAAACTAGACGAATGGCACTTATGGTTCAGGCGGCTAGCAAATTTATGTGTAAAATAGATATAGAAACAGACGGCCGCATCGCAAACGCTAAAAGTATAATGGGCGTGGTTTCGTTAGGATTGGTTAGTGGTCAGGAAATTGTCATAGTTGCAGATGGCGAAGACGAAAAACAAGCCGTCTCTGTAGTGGAACAATTTTTGCTATAATATGCCATGGAAAAATCATTGTACTTCCGAAACTCCTATGCAGATCTGGGGACGGTTTTTACCGACAAAAATAGGAAAATATGTATCATTACCGATGATAATGTGAGACCGCTGTATTTGGATGCCGTAAAAAAATCTTTGGGAAATGTCCCCGTTTTTACCATAATTGCAGGCGAAAACAGCAAGAATCTAGCCACCCTCGAGGCTATCTATAGATTTTTTATGGAGATAAAACTCGACCGAAATTCTATTGTATTTGCTTTGGGCGGCGGAGTAGTCGGCGATTTGGCGGGATTTGCTGCTGCCACCTTTATGCGTGGTATAGACTATGTTCAGCTACCAACCACCTTGATTGCACAGGTGGACTCTGGAATAGGCGGTAAAACGGCTGTAAATCTGGGCAATATCAAGAATATCGTGGGTGCTTTCCATCAACCAAAATGGATTTATATCAACATATCAACATTAAACACCCTGCCGAGACGTGAATTTATCTCAGGAATGGGCGAAGTGGTAAAACACGCCCTTATCAGCACATATAACGATTATTTTGGGTATTTGCACAAAAATTATCAGGCTATAAACCGCTTAGACTACGATTGTATGCTTCATGTGGTGGAGACTTCATGCAGGATAAAAAGAAAAATAGTGGAAAATGACGAAAAAGAGACTATCGGGCTGCGTACTATACTAAATTTTGGTCATTGCGTGGGTCATGCGTTGGAAAGTTTATCAAACTACACCCTTACGCACGGCGTTTGTGTTGCAATCGGTATGTATGCCGCTCTTAAAATGTCGTCGATTGCAGAAAGTGAAATAGATGATATAATCAGCCTGTTTAACAAATTCGAGCTGCCGCATAAGTTGGAGGGCTATGCGGCTGAGGAGATTTTGTCATTCATGTATAAGGACAAAAAAACATTAAACGACAGTTTAAGGGTCGTGCTGCTGGAAAAAATAGGCTCGCCCTATGTGGAAAATTTGGATGAAAAGCTCATATTAGAGAAGATTAGGGGGATAACAGATGAATAGGATAAGATGGATATTAGCGGGCGTTGTAGTTATCTTGGTCGTCTTAGATCAAATCGTAAAACAATGGGCAAGAGATTATTTGCATGAAGCCCAGAGGTTGCCGATAATCGATGGAATTATCGGCTTTCGTTGGGCTACAAATGCGGGAGCTGCTTTCGGTATCTTTTATGGCGGACGCTGGTTTTTTGTTGTTTTCACAATCATAGTAATTGTGGTAATGCTGGTATATGAATTTAAGTTGCCGTATACAAAGCAGCTGCTATATCTGCGTATCCCAATGGTTATGATACTTGCGGGGGCTATCGGCAATTTTATCGATCGTTTGCTGTTCGGTTATGTGGTCGATATGTTTGAATTTTTGTTTATAAATTTCGCCATTTTCAATGTTGCGGATATTTTGCTGACAACGGGGACTTTTATCTACATATTTCTGACATTTTTCTTGAGTGCCGAAAAAGAAGATGCCTAGCATACAAGTACCAGATTCGGCAATAGCTGTTCGGTTAGACGTATTTGCGGCAGATATTTTGCGATTGAGTCGAAATAATGTTCAAAATCACATACAATCGGGCAATATACTGGTAAATGGGCTTTGTGTACAGAAACGGTATCTGTTAAAAGCGGGGGACACAATAATTTGCAATATCCCAGAGCCCGAACCTTACAGGGCTGATCCAGAGGATATTCCGTTGGAGATAGTGTACGAAGATTCGGACATTATCGTAATCAACAAGCGGCAAGGCATGGTGGTACACCCCGCCCCTGGGAATTACACGGGAACTTTGGTAAATGCGTTGCTCCATTATTGCGATGATTTATCTGGGGTAAACGGGATAATGCGGCCAGGGATTGTGCATAGATTAGACAAACACACCTCGGGTCTGATTATCGTTGCAAAAAATGATTTTGCACACCATAATCTATCGGAACAGTTGCAAACTCACAGCATACAGCGTACTTATTATGCTATTGTTTGCGGGGTTATAAAGCGGGACGAGTTAGAGATAAATTTGAGTATAGGCAGACATTCTGTTGACAGGAAAAAAATGGCAGTATCGGACCGAGGGAAATCGGCAATCACTTTGGTTAGCGTACTAAGGCGATACAAGGCTCATTCTTTGCTAAAGGTCAATTTGAAAACGGGGCGTACACATCAAATACGGGTACATTTGGCACACATGGGTTATCCTATATTAAACGATCCCATTTACAATCACAGGGGGGGCGAGGCACAGATTCTCCACGCAAAGTCCCTATCTTTCTGTCATCCACGCACTCTTCAACAAACCACTCTCAACACTCCTTTACCACCCTATTTTATCGATGTTTTAAGGAAAATTTAAGACCGTGGGGCTCTGCCCCACACCCCGCAAGGGGGCTAGCCCCTTTGACCCCCACCTTTTTTAGGTTAATTTTTTGCGGTGCTACGTGAACGTGCCACTGCATCATGCCAACCACTTAACAATTCCGAGCGTTTGGATTCGGGCATTTTTGGCTCGAAGGTGCGGGAAATTTTTGCTAGGGTGGCAATTTCTTTTTTGTCAGAATAAAAACCGACCGCAAGACCTGCCAGAAAAACTGCTCCGAGCGCCGTACTTTCCGTGATTTGTGGGCGGATTACTGTTACGTTCAAAATGTCCGCCTGAAATTGCATGAGAAAATTGTTGTTGCAAGCCCCGCCGTCCACTCGGATTTGCTTTAATTTGCCGCCCGTGTCCATTGACATCGCTTGAATTACGTCAAAACTCTGGTAGGCTATGGACTCCAATGTTGCACGGATTAAATGCTCTTTTGTTACGCCTCTTGTAATGCCCGTAATTATACCTCGTGCATACGAATCCCAATACGGAGCACCCAAACCCACAAAGGCGGGAACTACATAAATTCCGTTGGAATCCTCCACTTTTTCGGCATAGGCTTCTGAGATGGCAGCGTTGTCGATGATACGCAAGCCGTCCCGCAACCATTGAATAGCCGCACCTGCCACAAATACCGAACCTTCCAACGCATACTCCACCTTGCCGTCAATGCCCCACGCTATCGTGGTCAATAGCTCGTTCTCCGAAAGAATCGCTTTCTCGCCCGTGTTCATCAGCGTAAAGCAGCCTGTTCCATACGTATTTTTAACCATTCCAGGCTCAAAACAACATTGACCAAATAGTGCCGAATGTTGGTCGCCCGCTATGCCCGCAATCGGCAGCTCATCGCCCAACAATTCTTTATGCGTATTGCCAAAAAACCCGCTAGACGGCTTAACCTCGGGCAACATTGAGATTGGCACACCCAATTTTTCGCAGATTTCCGTATCCCATTCCAGTTTATGGATATTGTAAAGCATCGTCCGAGAGGCGTTCGAGTAGTCCGTAACATGGAGTGCACCCCTGGTCAGATTCCAGACAAGCCACGAATCCACCGTACCGAAGAGCAACTCGCCTTTTTCCGCCGCCGCTCTAGCACCTGCCACATTCTCCAAAATCCAACGCACTTTCGTACCCGAAAAATAAGCATCCAGTGTCAAGCCTGTCCGCTCTTTAACAATTTTGTCAAAGCCTTCTTTTTTCAAGTTTTCGCAATAATCCGCCGTTCGCCGACATTGCCAAACAATGGCATTATATACAGGTTTTCCCGTTTTCCTATCCCAAACAATGGTAGTTTCCCGCTGATTAGTGATGCCAATCGCCGCAACATTTGCCGCTGAGGTTTTAATTTTCGCCATCACTTCTTTCATCACGGACAACTGACCAGACCATATTTCCATCGGATCATGTTCAACCCAGCCCATTTTGGGAAAAAGCTGCTCAAACTCTCTCTGCGCCAGAGCCACCATTCCTCCATCTCGCTCAAACAACACAGCTCGAGAACTAGTAGTCCCCTGATCCACCGCCAACAAATACTTACTCACAAAAACCTCCTAAAACCGTGGGGCTCCGCCCCACACCCCGCTGGGGGCTCTGCCCCCAGACCCCCGCAAGGGGGCTAGCCCCCTTGACCCCCAACTTTCGCTTTTTTATGGCTCTCGACTCTACCCAACCACTCCAAATTTTCCACTATCAAACAAAACTCCCCCACACCTCTTACCAATCCCACCAATCGCACCCCTAAAACCCAAACAAATTTAAAGTTTGTCCACTTTTCAAAGTGGCGGGGTTTGGGGCAGAGC
>WRKH01000301.1 GCA_009778175.1 Turicibacter sp. | reverse complement strand
TGCAAAAAACGGAATGGGCAAGCCCATTCCCTACAATCGAAACCGTAGGGTCGAGGCTTGCCTCGACCGCCCCCGCAAATCGTTTAAGTTAATGACATTGGGATATTATCCGCCCCTACAAAAAACAAAAAATTACGTTGAATACGTCTTGTTGTAAGCAATACCAGCCTCTACCAATCCCAAAAATAGAGGGTGTGGCTTGTTCGGGCGGCTCTTAAATTCCGGGTGATATTGCACGCCGATAAAAAACGGATGATTCGGCAATTCTATAGCCTCCACCAACATTCCATCGGGAGAGCTGCCCGAAATTGTCATGCCGTTTTCTGTTAGGATATTGCGAAAATCGTTGTTAAATTCATAGCGATGGCGATGGCGTTCGCTTATATCAGAAGAATTGTATAATTTTTGCAAGAGCGAACCCGAAAGGGTTTTGCATGGATATGCCCCTAGCCGCATTGTTCCGCCGCTATTTATCAGGGTTTCCTGTCCTGGCATTAGGTCGATAATGGGGGCTGAATTAACTGATTTTGGCACAAATTCCGTACTATGTGCATCTGCCAAGTTGCATACATTTCGGGCATATTCTATAACAGCCACCTGCATCCCCAGACAAATCCCCAAAAAAGGGATTTTATTCTCTCGGGCATATTTACAGGCTCGGATTTTTCCGTCTACGCCGCGATCGCCAAAGCCGCCAGGTACTATTACTGCGTGTACGTCCTTCAAATTATCGAATGTATCGCTGTCTATCCATCGAATATTTATTCTTGCACCAAAAACGAAACCTGCGTGATTTAACGCCTCTACTACAGAGAGGTACGCATCCCAGCAACTAACGTATTTTCCCACTATTGCAACGGTTATGGAGAAATTTCGGTTTGCAATCCTGTTTATCATATTTTGCCATTCGGATAAATCGGGTTCGGGAGTCTGCAAATTAAGCTCTCGGCAAACGATGCTGTCCAGTCCGTTTTTGTGCAGCATCAGCGGCGTTTCGTACAGCGATGGCAGCGTCATATTTTCTATTACGCAATCGGGTTTTATGTTGGAGAAAGAGCTGATTTTTCGTTTGATTTCGGTTTTTATCGGCTCGTCCGCTCGGGTTACTATGATGTTGGGGCTTATGCCGATTGCTCGCAAATCCTTTACGGAGTGCTGTGTTGGCTTGGATTTATGTTCGCCAGAGGCTTTCAGATACGGCACTAGAGTTACATGGATAAAAAGAGATGCCTCTTTTTCCAGATGTATCTGTCGGATTGCCTCTAAAAACGGCTGAATTTCAATATCCCCAGTAGTGCCGCCGATTTCCGTTATAAGCACGTCAATATCTGTGTTTTCCGAGGTTGTGGCATAGATGAAACGCTTGATTTCGTCGGTTACATGAGGGATAACCTGCACCGTACCGCCCAGATATTCGCCCGCTCGTTCATTGGCAATGACTTTGGAATAGACCTGTCCGCTGGTTAAGTTGCTGTATTTTGTCAGATTTTCGTCCATAAAACGCTCATAATGCCCCAAATCAAGATCGGTTTCTGCACCGTCGTCTGTTACGAAAACCTCGCCGTGCTGAAGGGGGCTCATTGTACCTGGATCGATGTTCATATAGGGATCTAATTTTTGGGCAGTTACTTTTAACCCCCGCTGTTTCAACAATCTACCAAGAGCGGCGGCTGTTATCCCTTTTCCCAAGCCCGAACACACACCGCCCGTTATAAATATATGTTTCATCATCTACTCCTTAAGACCGTGGGGCTCTGCCCCACACCCCGCTGGGGGCGCGCCCCCAGACCCGCTCGTTTTGTTATTTTTTTAGGGATAAGTGTTATCCGTTTGTGCATTATTCGATTTTTTTCGCTACTGCTAGTCCTGCTTGTAGGGCTTCGTCTACTTTGGAAATGTCTTTCCCGCCAGCCTGTGCGGTGTTTGGGCGGCCGCCTCCGTTTCCGCCGCATAGTACTGCCGCTGCTTTTACCATGTTTCCTGCATGAACGCCCATTTGTACGGCTTTTTTCGAGACTTGGGCAACAAACTGCACCGCTCCTGCCGACACACTTGCCAACAACAAAACGTCCACTTTTTCCTTGATTTTGTCGCTTGTCGATAGTAGCGTGTTTTTGTCCATGTTGTCAAATTTAGCGGATAGGAATTTTAGTCCGTTGACTTCGGTTATATTCGCTAAAATATCGGCTGTGTCGGCTGTAGCTAGTTTGTTTTTCATGTCCGCCAATTCTCGGCTGACCTGTTTTAACTCCGCCGTTAGCGTGTTTATGCGGTTTGCAAGTTGGCTCGGCGTGGTTTTCAAAGTCGCCGATACCTCATGCAAAATCTCCTCGGCTTGCCGATATTCCGCCAATGCGACCTTGCTCGTAACCGCCTCGATACGCCGCACGCCAGCCGAAACGCTGCCCTCGCTCGTTATCTTGAAAAC
The DNA here is from genome assembly GCA_009778175.1 of Turicibacter sp. GTDB lineage: Bacteria > Bacillota > Clostridia > Lachnospirales > WQUN01 > WRKH01. The sequence continues at coordinate 16,075 of WRKH01000301.1, read as the reverse complement.
GCCCGCTTGCGCCGTGTTCGACAAATGCGTTCCGCCGCAAAGTTCCACGCTCGTGCCGCCGCCGATGTTCACGACACGCACCACTTCGCCGTATTTCTCGCCTTTTTCGCCCACAAGCATGACCGCGCCCGCTTGCCGCGCCTCGTCCATGGGCATTTCACGGACATTCACGTCCAATCCGCTAAAAATATGAAAATTGACCGCATCCTCGATTTTCCGCAATTCTTCGGGTTTCACAGCCGCAAAATGCGAAAAGTCGAACCGCAACCGCTCCGCCGAAACCTCCGAGCCAGCCTGCTCGATATGCGAACCCAAAACGAGCCGCAACGCCGCATTTAACAAATGCGTTGCCGTGTGGTTTTTCGCCGTGTCTAGGCGGCTTGGGCTGTGTACGGTCGCCCTCGCCACGCCGCCCACACTAATCTCGCCAGCCGTGATAACGCCGATATGTGCGACCTTTCCGCCAGCGACTTTCACGCAGTCCGTGATTTCGACCGTGCCGCCGCCGTCTAAATCTAGCATTCCCGTGTCGCCTTTCTGTCCGCCAGATTCCGCATAAAACGGCGTTTTGTCCAAGAAAATGACCACGTCCGCCGATTCCGCCGACTTCGCCGATTCGACAATTTTGTCGTTTTCGACAATGGCAAGAATTTTTGTCGAACAGGAAAGCGAATCATAACCGACAAATTCCGTCTGAATGGCGGGCAATTTGTCGAAAATTGTCTCGTCCGCACCCATGTAATTGCTCGCCCCACGAGCCTGTCGCGCGCGGCTGCGTTGTTGCTCCATCTCCCTGTTGAATCCGTCCATGTCGCATTTTAAGCCACGTTCCGCCAGCATTTCCTCCGTGAGTTCGGGCGGAAAGCCGAACGTGTCGTACAATTTGAACACTTCCGCACCTGGCAAAGTGTCGCTGTTTTTTGTTAAACCTTTGCACATCTCTTCGAGCAAGGCAAGCCCATTGTCGAGCGTCTCGAAAAACCGCTCCTCTTCGCTGGTCAGCACCTGAATAATGTGCGACCGTTTTTCAGCCAATTCGGGATAAGCGTGGGCATTTTCGGCAATGACCAACTCGCAGATTTCCTTGATAAAAGGGGAATCCTGCCCAATCAGCTTGGCGTGCCGCAAAGCCCGCCGCAACAGCCGCCGCAACACGTAGCCGCGCCCCTCGTTTGACGGCAAAATCCCGTCCCCAGCCATGTACACGATGCTGTGCAGGTGGTCGGTTATTATCCGCACAGAAACGTCATTTGTAGTATGTGGTAACGATAAAATCTCACGGATTTTGCGTTGATATTTCGCAAAGGTGTCGATTTCGTATGTCGAATCCACGCCCTGCAAGACGAGGGCAAGCCGCTCCAAGCCGCTCCCAGTGTCGATTCCGAATTTTTCCAACTTCGTGTAACTGCCGTCCGCTTGCTTGTCGAATTGTATGAAAACCAAATTCCAAATCTCCATAAAACGGTCGCAATCACAGCCTGTGCCGCAAGTCGGATTGTCGCAAGCATATTCGACACCTCTGTCGAAAAATATTTCCGAACACGGCCCGCACGGCCCCGTCCCATGCTCCCAAAAATTGTCTTTCTTGCCGAACCGAAAAATGCGGTTCTCCGCCAGTCCGACCTCGTTCCGCCAAACCTCGAACGCCTCGTCATCCTCTTCGTAGACGGTAACGGTCAGGCGGTCTTCGGGCAGTTTTAATTCGCCCAACAAAAATTCCCAAGCCCACAAAATAGCGTCTTTCTTGAAATAATCGGCGAACGAGAAATTGCCCAACATTTGGAAAAACGACAAATGTCGTCCGTCATGTCCGACCTCGTCAATGTCGATGGTGCGGACGCATTTTTGGCAGGTGGTGAGGCGGCTTTTCGGCGGCTTTTCGATGCCCGTGAAATACGGTTTTAGCGGCGTCATGCCCGCATTTATGAGTAACAGGCTTTTGTCGCCCTTGGGTATCAGCGAAAAACTGGGCAGCCGCATATGCCCCTTGTCCTCGAAAAATTTCAGGAATTTTTCCCGAATTTCGTTTACAGTCATTGCTAGTCCTCCGAAAGTTTTATTTTAATTTCGATATTAATGATACCACAATGTGAAACGCAGGTCAAGCACCCGCAATGATGGTATCATTTTTGAGTAGGGGCGGATAGAATCCGCCCGTGGTTGCCAAATTGCTGAAATAACGTGCGGGTATTGTTTTGTAATGGCGGGTGGAATCCGTCCATGATTTTGATGTTTTAGCGATTGCGAGCGGATTCTATCCGCCCCTACAAAAATCAATAAACCCGCAAAAACCGCTTGACGAACACAATCAATAGTGATAAAATAATGTGAAAAAAATAACAAAACGAGCGGGTCTGGGGGCGCGCCCCCAGCGGGGTTTGGGGCAGAGCCCCAAGGTTTTAAGAAAGGTTAAAAAATGCGAGATGTGATAGATAGAGTGGAGCGGGATTTTTTCGATGTTTTTGCCGAACATGAAAAAATTGCCGAGTTTAACCAACAGAAAATTCTAACGGCAATGCAGGAAAATCGGCTGAGTGAATCTCACTTTGCCCTTACGAATGGCTATGGCTATGACGATGTCGGGCGAGAGGTCGTGGAACGGATTTATGCCGATATTTTTAAGGCGGAAACCGCTCTTGTGCGGCCACAAATTATCTCGGGAACTCATGCCCTTTGTATTACCCTTTTCGGCAACTTGCGACCAAATGATACCCTGCTCTACGTTACGGGTAGCCCGTACAATACGCTGCATAGCGTTATCGGCTTGAAAAACGAAAGCGGCTCGCTCGCCGACTTTGGCATAAAATACCGCCAAACCGACTTGCAAGCGGACGGCTGTTTTAATTTTCCCGAAATTAAAAAAATCCTGACTTCCGATACTTCAATCAAAATGATTGGTATTCAGCGGTCGAAAGGCTACACTTGGCGACAATCCTTTAATATAGCCGAAATCTCGAAGCTGATACAATTTATAAAAAATATCCGCCCCGACGTAATTTGCATGGTCGATAACTGTTATGGCGAATTTGTCGAAACCGCCGAACCCATAGAGGTCGGGGCGGATATCGCCGTAGGTTCGCTTATCAAAAATCCTGGCGGCGGACTCGCCCCTGCGGGCGGCTATATCGTTGGCAAACGTCCCTACATAGAAAAAGCTGCCGAACGTCTGACCGCACCTGGGTTGGGTGGCGGCGTAGGCCCAATGCTGGGCTTTACAACAGTCTTTTTGCACGGACTCTTCCTTGCTCCGCAAACCGTCAATGGCAGTCTGCATGGGGCAATCCTTGCGGCGGCTGTCTTTCAGGAACTGGGCTATAAAGTCCTGCCCGATCCGTACGACACCCGCACGGACATTGTTCAGGCAATCGAGTTAAAGACAGCCGAAAAAGTCTTGTCATTCTGCCGAGGTATTCAAAAAGCAGCCCCCGTGGATTCTTTTGTAACACCTGAATTTGCTCAAATGCCAGGTTATGACCACGATGTAGTTATGGCGGCAGGTTCGTTTGTACAAGGTGCATCTATCGAATTGAGTGCCGACTCGCCCATGGAAGAGCCGTTTGTCGTCTATATGCAGGGCGGGCTAACTCGCTACCACGCTAAAATCGGCGTGGCGTTCGCTCTGGAAGAAGTCCTGAAAATCAGTTGTATTCCCTGATTATATCCAAATCGCTTAGCTCAATGTCGATCGTAAACGGATTGATTGTCTGATTGACCATCTCGACAATGCCAGGTCCGTGCAAAAATTCATACCAGCGAGGTGCTCCGCTAGTGCCGTCTGTGGGAATGGTGTGCGTAGAAAGCGACTCCAGCCCGCTCACAATCGTCAACTGACTAGCAAACCACATCATATCACTCAATGAAATATCTGTGTGTACGTGTTCGGAAAATATGCTGATAAATTCAGGGATTCTCAAAATGCTTGCGGGTTGTATCAGGTTGCTTAGCATGGCACTAATAACTTTTTGTTGATTTTCAATGCGTTGATAGTCTGTAATGCTCCGAAAACCAGTGTTTCCACGGCGAAAGCGGGCGAATTGTAATGCCGTTTCGCCGTCCATATGCTGTAACCCCTCAGGAATGTCGATGAACAAATCCTGAAAAGGATCGTCATACCGCATATGGAACGGGACTTCTATCTCAATGCCGCCAACAGCATCAACCATCTTAACAAAAGCCTCTAAATCAATAAGCACGTAAAAATCAGGCACAAAGCCGATGATGCTCATAATCTCTCGTTGCATCTGGGCAATGCCGCCGTCTCTGCCGCCATCTCGCAAATAGCCCGCTGGAAAGGCAACATTTATCTTTCGTACACGGCGCGAAACATTCACAAGGCTATCCCGAGGAATACTGATAATATTAGCCTTTGCGTTTACACCGTCATAAGAGGCTACCATTATCGTGTCTACATTTATCCCCTCGTCCAAGCCCATGATTAAGAACGTGTAGAATAATTCCTTTCGATCTTCATTGGTAAAACCTGCAGGGGCAATCAAGCCGCCGCCTATCAGCCAATCTTCTTCTGTATACTCGGGATCATAGGATGCAGGGCGTTCATATTCGGTATCCTCGGGCGAGGCGGCTATCAGCCCTGGGTTTATGGATGGTATTTCGGGGGGCGTTATAACAAAGGTATTGACCGACACCACACCTGCGACCAATGTCGAAAACACCACAAACGCTATTGCGAACGCCTTTATAAAAAGCGATTTTGCGTTGCGGTTACGTCTATTTTTACGAGGTTTTTTGCTGTAGTTTGACTGCATAAATAATCATTCCTATTCATTATTTTTTATAGCTAACCAAATTAATCAGACGCATTAACGTAGGGGCGGATATTATCCGCCAGTTGCAGCTTGCGGGCGGATATTATCCGCCCCTACGAAACGCCAGAAATTTTTAAGATATGAGCTGATTGGGTGGCTATTTGTTGCCGTCCAGCCACTTAACCGCCGCATCCGAAACAATTTTCAGATTGTCCGCCACAAATGGGGTCGGAAGCCCTGCATCCTCAATCAAGCCGACAAAAGTCTTTGTTCCAGCAAGCTCAACAAGCCGCTTGTATTTTGCCCAAGCCGCCTTGTGATTTTCCTGATTTTCAGCCCAAAATGACAATGCCATTATCTGTGCCAAACAGTAGTCAATGTAGTAGAACGGATATTTGTAAATGTGCAACTGTAATTGCCAACGCCGCCCTGCTTCGTACAGCGGTACGCCTTCCAAATCTAGCCACGGACGGTATTTCGCCTCAAGCTCCCGCCATAACGCATCTCGTTCCGCCGCTTTCATTTCTGGCTTGGCATACAAATGATGCTGAAATTCGTCCACCATAGTGCCGTATGGTATAAAAGTGAGTGCCGAAGCCAAGTGATAATCATAATATTTTTGGGTCTGATCTCCGAAAAATCCTTCCATCCACGGCCATGCGAAAAATTCCATTGCCATGGAATGGATTTCAGCCGTTTCCGCAGAATATCGTTGCAAAGCGGACGGATAAATATCCTTTGCCATATAGCCCGCAAACGCATGACCCGCCTCGTGTGTGAGAACGTCAATATCATGCGAAGTGCCATTAAAATTCGCAAAAATGAACGGCGATTTGTATATTGGGATATTTGAGCAATAGCCGCCTGGGGCTTTACCTGGACGCGTCAACACGTCAAAAAGCTCGTTGTCAAGCATAAAGTCGATAAATTCCCCCGTTTCGGGCGATAGTTCGTGGTACATCTTTTTCCCGTGTGCGAAAATTTCGTCAGGCGTACCGATTGGCTTTGCGTTGCCGTCCTCGTATTGGAAAGCGTCGTCGTAGACTTTCAAGCCGTCCACGCCGATTCTTTTTGCTTGCTCCTCTTTCAGTCGTTTTGCGACTGGCACAATGTATTTCACAACGCCCTCGCGGAATTTTGCGACCATCTCTTGATCGTAACAATTCCGTTGCATCCTATAATATCCCACCTGCGTGAAATTCTCATGCCCCAGCTTTTTGCCGATTTTTGTCCGTACGGCAAGCAAATTATCGAAAATTTTGTCAAATTCTTCAGCCCTAGCCATACCCCAATCGGATGCCGCCGTCATTGCGGCTTTCCTCACGTTGCGATCGGGATTCTCGTAATACGGCACAAGTTCCGCTAGCGTCAGCGTTTTGCCGTCAAATTCGATTTGTGCCGAAGATGTTAAATTTTGGTATTCCGTGGTCAGCCGATTTTCCTCCTGCAAATCCTCGACAATCTCGGGTTTAAAGGTTTTTAGCTGGATTTCCGCATTATCAAACATGAGCGTACCCCATTTTGCTTCCATGTCCTTGCGGAAAGGCGAGCTAAGCAAGACGATGGTAATTTCCTGCTGGATTGCCCGCAATTTAGGCGAAACCTCGTCAGAATATTTCTTCTCTTCGGCATAAAAATTATCCGTTGTATCCAGCGTGTTTCTGATGTTTGCCAAGCTGAATACCGAAAATATCTGTTTTGAATATTCGTCAATCTCCTTGTAAGCGGCAAAGCAATCATCTGCCGATTTTGCATTTTTGAAGTTTGCCAAAAATTCCTCCAACTGCTGTTTTGCAGTCTCAAACTCCAATCGTTCGTACTTCATTTGTGAAAATTTCATCTCTATCCTCCCTAAATAAAAGCCCACTCAGCCTAATCGAGCGACTAGGCTGCAATGTGAAAATCAAAATACTGATTGTTATTGTAGCAAAGCCATTTGGTTTTGTCAAATTTAAAATTTTCGAACGGGGGCGAGTCTGTCGCTGGAAGAGTGGCTATTCTCAAAATTCAAAAAAATTTTGCATCCCCCTTGCAATTCCAAATTCTTTATGTTACAATAAAAATACCTGCGTAGGGGAGCAACCCAAAAGTGCGGCACTACGAAAAACCCGATCTGCCCATCTGCGAGCGATTCCGCCCGTGTTGCGGCAGTATCCAAGAGGAGGAAAATATGAAAAAATTAACAAAATTGATACTAGTAGCTACCTTGGTAGTGGCGTTGTTTGTCCCTACGGTAGTAATGGCAGTAACAGGCGATGCACCCTTCTTCAGACCTCACGAAATTAACGCATCCGTACCTGCCTTGGAAATGACGTTGGATTTCCAATTTGAAGATGGTTTGCGGTACGCTGAAATTAGCAGCCTCAATCATCAGGAAATCTGTGAGTGCGACGTACCCGACGCTATAATCACAATAGAAACAATCTACCAAAACGGCACTGTGCCGATTGGTATACTGGAAGTAGCAACCTGTCAAATCTGCGGCTTGCTCATTCCTTACGAACGCTGGTAAGCGTTCGCCCCAAAGCGTTCGCCCCAAAGCGTTCGCCCCAAAGCGTTCGCCCCAAAGCGTTCGCCCCAAAGCGTTCGCCCCAAAGCGTTCGCCCCAAAGCGTTCGCATAAAGTAGAACGCCCACAAACTGCTCCCTTACTGGGCTTGAACAGGAGATGATTAAAATCAAAGAACCCCCGCAAATCCCACCAATTACAAAAAAAGAACGACGTGCCATGATGCAAGCGTTGGCTATATTTTCACAAATCGGCCTGACGCTTATGGCTTGTGTGGCGATTGGCGTGTTTATCGGGCGGTTTCTGGATTCTTGGCTGGGGACTACTCCTTGGTTTCTGCTACTGTTTGCTTTTATCGGTGCAGGCTCGGCGTTCAAATTTATATACGATTTGTCGAAACGCTTTTAGCAATTTTAACAAATTAAAAAAATTTTTTGTGCAATTTTAACAAAAATATAGAGGTGAATTTGTGAATATTTCCTATACGAGTAGACGGATTATCATGATTATGATTGTCCTTGCAGCCTTGATTTCACTGGGCGGAGCGGTATTTTTTCACAACGGTCAAGCCGAAGACCCAATTCTTTTGGCTATGCATTTTTCTTTTGGAGTATTATTGACAACCTGTTTGAACTGTGTTAAAATAATTTTGTTGGAAAAAACGGCGGCTCGAGTGGTGGAGTTAAATGACGAGGCACGGGGCAAGAACTTCGCTCGTATGCAGTATTTCTTCCGTTTTCTGCTGACGATAGCCGTGTTTCTAGCGGCGGCATTTGTACCGTTTATCGACTTATTCGGTGCAATTTTCGGGATATTTACAATGCAGCTTGCAATGTATGTATGGCGTTTTACATCACCAAAGGAATTTGCGCCCGTGGACGAGCAGCCCGCTCAAACCGCTTCAACAGGCGAGTTTCGGGTCTACGACTCCCATGAGGATGACGATTCTGGCGATGTTCAAAAATAAATTTAACAAAAGAGGGGACTACAAATGGATTTTAATGTAGCAGTTTACGGCACTGTTGAGATTTTGCCCAATGTTACGCTCTACCTAACGGAGACGTTGCGTAATACTTGGATTATAATCGGCTTGCTCACGCTATTTGCGATTTTCGTACGCATAAAGCTGAACAGTTTTACCGAGGTGCCAAGAGGATTTCAAAATTTCATTGAGCTTGCCATTGATGCTTTCAACAATTTCGTTAGAGGCACGGCGGGCAAGGAGCTTACCTATTTAGGGGGCTGGTTTTTTGCGGTATTTATGTTCGTGGCGGTATCGAACATAATCGGATTAGTGCCAGGAATGAGGCCACCAACCGCTGACTGGACGGCGACATTACCGCTTGCGGTCGTCAGTTTCCTGATGATTCAAGGTTTGGCGTTTTACTATCATCCAAAAGATCACGCCAAGGGATTTTTCGAGCCAATTTTCATTTTCTTCCCATTAAACGTATTGGGTGAAATTGCCAAAATCGTCTCACTAAGTTTCCGTCTTTTCGGTAACGTCTTAGGCGGCATGATACTCTTAACCTTAATTTACGCCATGACTCCCGCTCTGGTTCAATTCATAGTACCCGTAGTTCTACACGCCTACTTCGACTTCGCATCCGGCCTACTCCAAGCCTACGTTTTCGTAGTCCTAAGCCTAGCTTTCATCTCCGCAGCCGCAAACGCCGGAGAACCTTCCGAGGCTTAAGACCTTGGGGCTCTGCCCCAAACCCCGCAAGGGGCTCTGCCCCTTGACCCCGCCAGGGAGCACGCCCCCTGGACCCCGCACATTTTATTTGGTTAATTTTATGATTTGTGCATGGGTTTTGGGTTGGTGTGTGTGGATTTTTTTGGGGGTTTTGCAAACTGTTAGGTAGCGGTTTGTGGAAGATTGTGCTGGTTGCACAAAAATTTGCAGGATTAGTTTGGTATTATTAACCAAAGCTGGACGTGGCGACATAAAGAGATATTACGGCGGCTGGCATGAGGTTTTTAATATATGGATACGTTGGGCGTTGCCGAGTGCGGCATTAAATGGGCGTTTTGCGTGTTCAAATAAATTATTATATTTTTAGGAGGAATTAAAATGTCAATCGAACCCTTAGCATTTGTACTAGGATTAGGTCAGATTGGTGCCGGTATTGCAATTCTTAATGGTATCGGTGTTGGAGTAGGTCAAGGACATATCGGAGCGAGTGCAATTCAAGCAATCGCCCGTCAGCCCGAATCGCGCGGTACGGTTATGAGTACCCTGTTCGTTTCCATGGCTATGTCCGAAACGTCTGGTATTTACGGCTTGGTTATTGCTATAATCTTGCTGTTTGCCAACCCATTGGTGGGTCAAGCTGTAACATTCTTCGGCTAAACCACCACGAAACAAAAAATACGGTTCTAAAAGCAAAATAAACCACAGACGCTCCCCGAGCCTGATTAGCACAAGGGTTCGGGCGAGTGTTTGAAACGAGACTCAAATCCCCCATCCATACGTTCCACAGCCAACCTACGACCTTACGACACAGGCAAGGAACGCAAAACCCAAAACAATAGCGAAAAAATGCCAAAGGCTAAACATAAGCCAAGAACATTAAAATAGCGAACGAGCGGGGTCAAGGGGGCGCGCCCCCTTGCGCAGGAACGTCCTGTGCGAGGGTGTTGGGGCAGAGCCCCAAGGTCTTAATCTTTTAGGACTGTGAAAGGAGATGGAGTTGTTGGAGTTGCAGATGTTGGCGGTTGCGTCGTTGATTGATGGGTATGTGTTTCCTGGTATAGGGTTGCCTACCGTGATTCAGGCGGCGGTAAACTTGTTGAGTGTGTTCGTGCTGTTCATTATCCTTAGATTTCTGTTGCATAAGCCTGTGAGTGAGTTTTTGCAGAGACGGGCGGAACGGATTGACGGCGGATTGAAATTTGCGGAAGATGAACGGGCGGCGGCAGCTTTGCTTAAAGCGGAATATGAGGGCAAAGTTAAAGAGATCGAACGTGAGAAGCACGAGATAATCGAAGCGGCACGACAGATTTCAGCCGATAAAAGTCGGGAGTCGGAAGCGAAAGCCAGAAGCGAGGCGGATAATATTCGGGTTAAGGCTATGAAAGAAATCGAATCCGAAAAAGAACGTGCGAGCGGCGAACTCAAACAAACCGTTATCGAGGTCTCCGCTGCTATGGTTGCTAAGTTTTTGGACAAAACAATCGACGATGCCACCCATGAACAGCTTTTTAACGAAACTATGGCAGAATTAAAAATTTGACATTAAAATCATACAAAACCGAGTAGCAACGGGCGGATAATATCCGCCCCGACACCAAAAATCCCCAAAAAACCCAAATGTTTAAAATTCACAAAACGTGCGGGGTCAAGGGGGCGTGCTCCCTTGCGGGGTGTGGGGCAGAGCCCCACGGTTTTGGGGTTTGGGGCAGAGCCCCAAGGTTTTGATTTTGATGTTGGGAGGAGTTGAGAAGTTGGAAACTGTTAGTTTTGTTGCACAGATATTTAGTGTAGGTTTGTTGTTTTTTCTCTTGTGGTATCTTTTGCGAGGCGTGGTTGGCAATTTTTTTCAAAAACGGACGGAACAAATTGAAGGCGATTTGAAATATGCCGAAGATGAGAAGACCGCCGCAACGCTTTTGAAAGAGGAATTTGAGCAGAAGGTGCGGGATATTGAGCAGGAAAAACAAAGCTCACTGGAAGCGGCTCGAAAAATGGCTGCCGATAGGACAAAAGAGGCAGAAGCAACGGCAAAAAGCGATGCAGAGGCTATGAAGAACCGTGCTATGAAGGACGTTGAGTTAGAAAAAGAACGTGCAAGTAGCGAAATGCGGCAGACAGTGGTGGACGTTTCGGCAGCTATGGTTACGAAGTTTCTGGAACGGACTATTGATGCGGCAGTACATGAACAAATGTTCAACGAGACAATGGCAGAATTGGAGGAATTGGCGTGGCACAATTAGTGAATCGTTACGCAACGGCAGTGTTTGAACTGTCGGTTGAGGGCGGACGCTTGGAAGAAAATTTGAGTCAGGCTGTTGTTATGAAAGAAGCGTTGGCGGATAAGGATTGCCAAAGCATCATAACGCATCCACGAATTTCTGCGGCGGAAAAACGGGCGTTCTTTGACGAGGCTTTTAAGGATAAGGTAAGCTCCGATTTGCTGGGGCTGTTGTATCTTGCGGTGGATAAAGGCCGTGAAGAGTACATCGTGCCGATTCTGGCAAGTTTTATCGATATGGCAAACGACCGTCTGCGGAAAACTACGGCAGTTGTTGTTTCGGCTGTGCCGCTTGCGCCTAGGCAAATAGGCGAACTTGCCGCTTTACTTTCTCGCAAGCTGAGTAAAGAAGTGGTAATTGAACAGAGGGTTGACACTTCGATTATTGGCGGGCTGTATATCCAAGTTGACGGCTATTATGTTGACCGTACGATAAAATCCCGCCTGCAAGAATTGAAGTTAAACATGGCTGTTTAAAGCCATGCACATTATAAAGCCCCGATTTTTTCAAGTCGGAGGTTAAAAAAAGGGGTAACTATTATTATGCTTAGGCCTGAAGAAATTAGTACCGTAATCAAGAAAAAAATAGAGTCCTTCTCGACTGCCTTGGATGTGTCCGAGGCGGGGAGCGTTATCCATGTAGGCGATGGTATTGCCCGTGTGCATGGGCTCAACAACGCTATGAGCGGCGAGCTATTGGAGTTTACGGGCAACCTGTTTGGAATCGCCTTGAATCTGGACGAAGACAGCATCGGTGCAGTTTTGCTCGGCTCGGACTCGGATGTTAAAGAGGGCGATCCTGTAAAAAGAACGGGGCGTATTGCTGAAGTTCCTGTTGGTGATGCCATGCTCGGGCGGGTTGTTAATGCGTTGGGTCAACCCATTGACGGCAAAGGTCCGATAAATGCGACTGCAACAAGGAAAATCGAACGTGTTGCACCTGGTGTTATCACTCGCCGAGAGGTTAATCAACCCATGCAAACGGGTATCATCGCCATTGACGCACTTGTGCCAATCGGGCGTGGACAGCGTGAGCTTATTATCGGCGATAGGCAGACGGGCAAAACAGCACTTTGTATCGATACGATAATCAACCAAAAAGGTACGGGTGTTCTGTGTATTTACGTGGCTATTGCCCAAAAGGCTTCCACGGTGGCAAGGCTGGTTACTACGCTGCAAGAGGCGGGTGCTATGGATTATACCGTAGTAGTTTCCGCCAACGCTAGCGATTCCTCGCCTATGCAATACATTGCACCGTATGCAGGTTGTGCTATCGGCGAAGAATGGATGGAGCAGGGCAAAGACGTGCTGGTGGTTTACGACGATTTGTCGAAACACGCCGTTGCGTACAGAGCACTCAGTTTGCTGCTTAGACGGCCTCCTGGTCGGGAAGCGTATCCTGGGGATGTTTTCTACTTGCACTCCCGTTTGCTCGAAAGAGCGGCTTGTATGAGCGAAGAACATGGCGGCGGAACGCTGACGGCGTTGCCGATTGTTGAGACACAAGCGGGCGATATTTCGGCGTACATACCAACGAATGTTATTTCGATAACGGACGGGCAGATTTTCTTGGAATCTGAACTGTTTAACAATGGTATACGTCCAGCTATTAACCCTGGTTTATCGGTTTCACGTGTGGGTGGTTCGGCGCAAATAAAGGCGATGAAGTCGATTGCTGGCCCGCTCCGTTTGGAATTGGCACAATACAGGGAATTGGCTGCTTTTGCCCAATTCGGCTCGGATTTGAGCCAGGACACGTTGGACAGACTACGGCATGGCGAACGTATCGTGGAAATTCTCAAACAGCCGCAATATAAGCCGATGCCAGTCGAGGAGCAAGCACTCATTCTATACGTGCTGACGAATAATCACATGGCGGACGTTAAGCTGGAAGATGTGAAAAAATGGCAAACGGACTTCTTGGACTTTGTCCGAGCGAGCCACAGCGATATTTTAACGGAGATTCGCGAGAAGAAAGCGCTTAGCACGGAATGTGAAGATAAGATAAAAGCGGCGATTAGTACGTTTTCAAAAGGGAGGTAAATTATGCCCTCGATGAAAGCTATAAAACGCCGTATAACGAGCGTTAAGAACACAGGAAAGATAATGAAAGCCATGAATCTCGTGGCTGCCTCGAAGGTTCAGAAGAATCGGGCAAAATTAGAGGCGATACGCCCCATGTTTACGGATGCAAAACGGTTCGTAAACGAGGGGATAAACGACCTGGATGCGATGGACAGCCTATATTACGGGACGCGCGAGGGCAAGCGATCGGCATATGTCGTCATTTGCGGCGAACGTGGACTATGCGGGGGTTACAATACAAATATCCTGAAAGAGGCGTTGAATCACATAACCAAAGAGGACACAGAGGAGCGAGTTGTTGCCGTGGGTGCGAAGTGCCGAGAGTATTTCGTGCGGCGTGGCAAGGAAGTCGTTGCCGAGTATAAGGGGATAATGGATCATGTATCTTACGCCGAGGCCGCCAAAATTTCACAGCGGTTGGTGGAGATGTACAACCATGAAGACCCCGACCAACGGGTTGATGCGATTTACATTGCATACACGCAGTTTGAGACGTTGCTTTCGCACACGCCGAAATTGGTAAAATTATTGCCATTCGGCGGAAATGCAGAAGAGAGCGGCGAAGGCGGCGAGAACGGCGAGGATGAAAAAAAGAAAAGCACTGCTGAAATAATATACGAGCCAGACGTTGCAACATATTTGGACAAGGCGGTACCAGTGTACTTGACAATGTTCATCTATGGAGCAATGACGGAGGCGGCAGTGTGTGAGCAGGCATCTCGTATGACAAGTATGGATGCTGCCGCAAGAAATGCGGGTGAAATTGTGGACGATTTGACTTTGCTATACAATAGGCAAAGACAGGGCGCAATAACCCAAGAAATTAGCGAAATTGTAGGAGGAGCAAATGCCATCTAATACCGGTAAGATTTTACAGATTATCGGCGCGGTAATAGACATACGGTTTGAAACCGATTTACCAGCGCTTTATAATGCCATACAGATAACCCCAGAGGGCGGGGAAAAAGTAACGCTCGAAGTCGCACAGCATTTGGGCGACAATGTGGTACGCTGTATAGCCATGAGTTCTACTGACGGCTTAGTACGTGGAATGGAGGCAATCGACACTGGTTCGTCTATATCGGTACCTGTTGGCGATGCTACCTTGGGACGTATGCTAAATGTATTGGGCGACCCGATTGACAACAAGCCAGCCCCCGATGCGAAGGAAAAATGGGCGATACACCGAAACGCACCAGGTTTTGCCGACCAGACAGCAGTTACCGAAATGCTGGAAACGGGCATAAAAGCGGTTGACCTGCTTTGCCCCTATGCAAAGGGCGGAAAAATCGGATTGTTCGGTGGTGCGGGCGTTGGAAAGACGGTTCTCATAATGGAACTGATTTACAACATAGCCACCAGCCATGGCGGATATTCCGTGTTCTCGGGCGTGGGCGAGCGTACTCGTGAGGGAATTGACCTTTACAACGACATGAAAAATTCAGGCGTTATCGAGAAAGCCGCACTTGTTTTCGGGCAGATGAACGAACCGCCTGGAGCTCGTATGCGTGTGGGCTTTACGGGTCTAACCCTTGCGGAATATTTCCGTGATGTAGCTCATCAGGACGTGTTACTCTTCATCGATAACATTTTCCGTTTCGTACAGGCGGGTAGTGAAGTGTCTGCACTTCTCGGGCGTGTGCCGAGTGCGGTTGGTTATCAGCCCACGCTGGCGACGGAAGTGGGAAGTTTGCAGGAGCGTATAACCTCGACCCGTGCGGGTTCGATAACGTCTGTACAGGCGATATACGTACCAGCTGACGACTTTACAGATCCGTCCGCCGCAACGACGTTTACTCACTTGGATGCGACGACAGTGCTTTCCCGTGCGATCGTTGAAATGGGAATATATCCCGCAATCGACCCACTCGAATCCAATTCACGTATTTTGGATGCGGCAATTTTGGGCGAAGACCATTACAACGTGGCACGAGAGGTACAGAGTATTCTGCAGCGTTATAAAGACTTGCAGGACATTATAGCAATTTTGGGAATGGACGAATTATCCGAGACGGACAAGCTGATTGTAGAACGTGCACGTAAAGTGCAGCGTTTCCTATCACAGCCGTTCCATGTGGCGGAGAAATTCACGTCCATACCAGGCGAGCACATTCCGATAGCAGAGACGGTGCGAGGATTCAAAGAGATAATTGACGGCAAGCACGACGAGATACCAGAGGGAATGTTCCTAAACGCTGGTAAAATCGAGGACGTGGTTGCACGGTTCAATAAAAAGTAAAGGCGGGATAGGGAATGGCAAAACTGCAATTACGAATTATAACAGCGGACAGCATGAAAGTGGACGAACCCGTTGACATGATAATAATGCGGTGTTTGCTCGAAGATATGGGCGAACATTCAGCGATGGGCGAAATCGGTGTTTTGCCGAACCATATGCCCCTTTCGGGCGTACTAGGCATAAACCCGTTGCGAATCTTTAACGATGGCACGGAGCGGAGAATGGCTCTTTTTGGCGGAGTCGTAACGATACGAGACAATGTTGCCACCTTAATGACAGAGCAGGCCTTATGGTCGGACGAAATCGACAGCACCACAGCCAAGTCCGACCTAGACACGGCAAACAACGCCCTATCCACAGCCGACCCTACCAACAGACGAGAGGCCCTAATAGCCACACGCCAGGCCTCCGTCCTAGTAGAAGTAGGCTCCTACTCCTCCACACGCCGCTAAGACCGTGGGGCTCTGCCCCACACCCCGCTGGGGGCTCTGCCCCCAGACCCC
>WRKH01000300.1 GCA_009778175.1 Turicibacter sp. | reverse complement strand
CCCCCCCGAAAATTTGAAAGGCACAGCATGAACACAGACGAACTAACCAACCAACTAAAAAACTGCACCGACCTCGACACATTTCTAACCGAATACGAAAGCGAATTTAACCAAAACGCCTTCAAAGAATTTTTAGGCAATCTCCTATTAGAAAGCCAATCCAACAAAACCAAACTAGCAATGGAAATCGGCATGAGTACCTCCTATATAAGCGAACTCTTTCGGGGCGAAAAAACCGCACCTGGCAAGGATATGCTGCTCCGCATTGCCTTTGGGCTTGGGCTGCCGCTAGACAAGGCGAACCGCCTGCTCATCTTGGGCGGCAAAGCACCGCTACGCTCGAAACTAAGGCGAGATGCCGTCATAATCTATTCGATAGAAAAAAACCTGTCGTTGTGGCAGGCGGACGAGTTGCTCTATAACTACAATATGCCCACATTATCGGATTAGGAGGGCTTATGCCAGATATAATCGAAACGTATGTTTTGGACACTTTGTCGGAATTAGCCGTGATTGCTGAAAAAGACGGCTGTCAAATTTCCATGGTCAGGGATTCGGTGGACGGCACTCTGTTTATCAAGAAAAATTTCACGAGCGGCGATATTGGCATTTACAAATCCCTGAAAAACATCAGCCACGCCGCCCTGCCGCAAATCCACCACGTCATCGCTCTGGACAGCGGTTTTGTCGTGATTGAGGAGTACATAAACGGCTCTACTCTGCAATCCGCAAAGCCTTTTTCTGATGTGTCAAATATAGCCATTCAGCTGTGCGAAGCCCTAGAAGTGCTGCACGGCATGAATCCGCCCATTATCCACCGAGACATAAATCCCTCAAACATCATGCTCACGGCGGACGGCAGGGTAAAATTGATTGATTTTGATGCCGCCAAAGAATACAAATCGGCGACCACGGAAGACACGACAACGCTCGGCACAAGGGCATACGCCGCGCCCGAGCAGTTTGGCTACGCAAAAGCCGATGCGCGCACGGATATTTATTGCCTGGGCGCGACCATGTACTACTTGCTGAACGGCGAGCCTTATGTAAAGGGCGGTGCATTTCCCCCTGGGAAAATGGGGAAAATTATGCGAAAATGCCTGCAAATCGACCCAGCGGCGAGGTATCAAACCGCCGCCGCCTTGCGAAAGGATTTGACAACAGGGCAGCCACAATATTTTGGGAAGATTGCGATATTTGCACTATTTGCGATAATGGCGGCGATTTTTGCGGTTGGGATATTTGTTTTTTTGAATAATGAAAATGAAATTTCGCCCACGCCGCCGACCGATTTTGCAGGAGAAATCGGAGAAGAACTCCAAGAAGAAGAGGACGAAGTCGAGGAAATGGCGACAGTCGAGGAACTCGAAGAACTTGAAGAACTCGAACCTCTTGTTGAAGATTTTTCCGTGCAAAATTCAATCAACGAATCCGACAGCCCCAACTGGGCAGACCAAGCCGCTCGAACCGCCCAGATGTATTTGAGCATCATGCCATTTTCACGAGAAAGCCTTATAAATCAGCTGATTTTCGAGGGATTTACAGCGGAAGAATCCGCCCACGGAGTGGACATCATAAACGCCAACTGGCACGAGCAAGCCGCCTTAGCCGCCCAAAGATATTTGGAAGTCATGCCATTTTCACGGCAAGCCTTGATTGACCAGCTGGTTTTCGAGGGATTTACCACGGAGCAAGCGATTTACGGTGTAAATTCGATTGGATTGTGAGTGCGAAAATTTTTTTGATTTTTTTGATAAATTCCGCCACCAGCGTAAGACCTCCCCAGTGATAACCGTTTATAATGGTAATATCACTCAAAGGGAGGTTTTATTATGAGAAAATGGAGAAAAATGGCTGTCGGTGGGCTGTTGCTTGCGATGATGTTGGGGCTGGCGGCTTGCTTGGACGGCGGCAATCCGCAGGAGGTTGCGGTGGCGGCGAATCTGGCGGAAGTCGCTGTTGCAGAGCCAACGCCTGAACCCACGCCAGAGCCAACCGAATCCGAGGAAGACAGCGACACTTCAACTGCGAAGGAAACCGATACAGAAGAAATTCCGCCTGAATCCGAGGAAGACGGCGACAATACAACCACCGAAGAAACCGCCGCCGCCGAAGAAATCCCGCTACCAGTCGGATTGGAGCAAGCGGTCGTTGAGCGAGTCATTGACGGCGACACAATCGTCTTGACAAACGGCGAACGTGTCCGATTTATCGGCATTGATGCCCCTGAAATCGGCGAACCTGGGGCGGATTTAGCCACGGAATTTGTCCGCAACCAAATAGACGGACAGACCGTTTGGTTGTCGTCTTCTGGCAACGACAGGGACAGTTTTGGCAGGTTGCGTAGATATGTTTGGGTGGAAATGCCCACCGATATGGACGATTCCGCGCAAATTCAAGCCAAACAGCTAAATGCAATGTTGTTGGCGGAAGGACTTGCGGTGGTTTGGACTCCAAGCGGCGGTCAGCCAACGCCGCTGCTAAATCCGACTCCACAACCGACCGCAACCGCCGAACCGCAAAATATCGGCATTATTTCCGCCCCAAACCAAGGCAGACGAGGGCAGGATTTAACGATAACATTTCAAGGCGAGCCGAATACCGAGTATAATTTAAGCGTGGTTTCGGCGGCTGGCAACACATTAACCGCCGACGGCTTGGGGACTACGACTGCCAATGCAAGCGGCGTGGCGACATGGACGTGGCGAGTTGGGAGCAGGACGGGAGCGGGCAATCAGCGAGCGGTCATTACAGGCGGCGGCGTTCGGGTTGAGCATACGATACAGATTGTTGTGAATTAGCCGTTGGGGTTTTTTGGATAAAATTAAAATTATAAAGGAGAGAGTTATGAGAAAATTGATGTTTTTGGGGTTGGTTGTGGTGATGTTAGCGGCTTGTGGCATTAGTCAATCGGAATTTGATGCCGCAATCGAAGAAACAAGCACTTTGTCCGCCGCTGTTGCCGAGCGAGACGTGCGTATTCAAGATTTAGAACACGAAAACACACGTATTTTGGAATTAGAAACAGAGTTGGAGGCTTCTATTTACGAGGTTTATAGCCTTACAATGCGTTCAACGGAACTTGCAGACGAAGTGGTTGCATTAAATCTTGTTATTTCGGATTTGCAGGACAAAGTTGACGGATTGGGTCCGCATTTGGAACTTAGTGCCGCCGAAGCCGAGATAATATTGGCAACATTGGATCGTCAAGAAATCATTGACGGATTGGATGCCGAAATCGGAGCAAGGCAAGCCGAGTTGGACACACTTGAAGTCCGCATTAGAGAAACAGGCGAGGAGCCAATCCGCCTTGGAGCAGGCTTTTACACAAGTCCCAACGATATACCGCCTGGACGATATAGAGCTACTGGTTCTTCCAATTTTTTTGTACGTGATAGAAACGGCAGGGGCAGAGTTAATGTAATTCTTGGTGGCAGAAATGGGCTGGATTATTTTGTCTTTAACCTTAGTTCCGGAGATGAGATAGAGGCACGGTCTGCATTTGTGTTGACACCAGTAGAGTAGGAGGAGAATAATTGAAAAAAATATTCATGGTTGGAATTTGTGTGATTATGCTGGTTTTTGCGGCTTGCGGTGGTGGTGTGCAAGCGGAGCAAGAATTGGCACAAGAGCGATTTGACACATATGTGGAAACGCTTATAGAGTTTAGAGAGCAAGTTTTAGAGGGCGGCGAACAAGCAGAATTATTATCTGGCGGCATGGCAGGTGTGTGGCGTTCAGCCATAGACGATAGGCGAGATTTTAATGACGCATTATCTGCGGCTAGAACCACTGACTTTTTTATAGAAAATTCCGCAGAGATTAGTGCAGTACGTAGCACAGCCACAAGCCTATTTTTGCAGCTAGACAACGCTCCAGAGGGATTAGAACGAACAACCGCCATAGTTGACGATATGTTTTCGGCATTTGATAGGTTAGTTGAACTAGCCATCAATCCAACTGGTAGTTTTAACTCGTTTTCGTCCGACAGAAGAGAGGCGATAGACGAACTAGCAAGAAATGACCGTTTGCTTGGCAGCATACTGGATTCATTAGAATTAGAATGATAACCCCCAACTCAATCCGCTAAATCTTCGGATTTGGCGGATTGTTTTTGTGGATTTTGCAAATTTTTATTGACAAAATTTTCGTATTTTGCTAAGATTAGGGTATCGAACAGGGAAAATGCGAAAGGAGAGAATAACATGAACAAAACCTACCAATTAACAGATTTGCTAACAAAAACACAAGAGGAACTAGCCTCAATCGCACAGGAAAAACTAACATCATGCGGCTACACGCTGGAAATCAAAGAGGGCAAGTACATCGTCGGAACTACCGAAACGGAAAATCCTATCACTCTGCTTGCCCATTTGGATTTAGTGAACAAAACTCCGCCGCAGCCGCAGGACATTATCTTTGAATCCGAACACACCACCACGCCCGAACGCACAGACGAACGCACCTACACAGGAGCGGTATATCGGCTAGAAAACAGCCAAGCAACCTGCCTCGGAGCGGACGACCGCAACGGAATTTTTGCGATTTTTTCGCTCCTGGACAAGGGTTATCGTCCGTACGTGATTTTTACCCATGACGAAGAAGTGGGTTGCGTGGGCGGCGGTCAGTTGCGTGAAGATTTGGAAAATTTGCCGCAACTAAGGGATATTTTGAACCAATCCGCCATGCTGATACAGGTTGACCGTGGCAGCAAATACCATTTTGACGAGGTGGTTTATTACAACGAGAAAAACGAGCAATTCATGGATTTTATCCAGGATTTCGGCTTTACGGACGGGCGGAAAGACGAGCGAGTTACTGGCAGCAGCACGGATGTGAGGGTTTTGTCTGAAATATTAACGCCCGCCACCTGCAATGTGAGTGCTGGCTATGTGCGAGAACATGGCGAAAATGAGCTTTGTCTGTGGGACGGACTGACGGCAACGATTGACAAATTGGAGCGGATTATGCGGAAATGTCAAGCGGAGGGATTGGTGTTTGAGAAAGTTCGTTAAAATGTGGCGATTTTGTCCATAGCCGAGAGCGGATAGGGCAAGCCCTATCCCTACAAGTTGAACGTAGGGTATGGGCTTGCCCATACCGTTTTGGGCTTGCCAAAATTAAGAGGTCTAAAACATTACCTTTCAAAGAACACCTCCAAATTACGTCTAACGGATTCTTGAAAATGTTGGGATTGCTCAGCCAGCCCAGCACTAGTCAGCAACCCTGTTGGAATGGGGACAACTTCCATTAAATCCAAATACATCGAACCATAACCAAGCCCTATGGATTCAGAAAATTCCAGCAGTATATCAATGTCAGAATCCTCATTTTGCTCGCCTCTTGCGTAGCTACCAAACAAACCAGCCCTCTTGACTGGATATTTTTCCAATATAGGTGTAACGGTTTCTATAATTCTCTCTTTCGTCATTTTTGCCCCTCCTCGTTTTGCATTATGTCATTATTGTAACATGAAGATTTTATTTCGTCAATAATATTTGACAAAAACAACCCCATATGCTACAATAAAATTATCAAGCCACGATCGGCTTGTTTTGGTGCAAAAACACCAACCCTCACTTCACAGTTGATATTCAGTTGATGTTCCCATGCTATAATAATCATGTTCCACCAAAATCCAAAGAGAGAGTGAAGAAAAAGTGAAAAAAATGCGAAAATTAACAAAAATACTGGCGGCGGCGTTGATTCTGCCGATTGCGGCGTGTACGACCGCCGTTTCAGGGGACACAGACGTGCCAGAACGTGAAGTCCCTGTAAATGTGGCGACTGTGGCGACTGGCTCAATCCGCTCCGAACTGTCGTTTGCTGGGCAGGTGCGCGCCGCCGACAACATCATTATCACAAGCCGTGTGCAGGGCATGGTTGACGAGGTTTTCGTCAATGTCGGCGACTTCATTCACGTGAACGATCCGCTTTTTACCATGGATGCGGTCGATTTGCAAAACAACGTGAACTCCTTGCAGGCACAGCTGACGGCGGCGGAGACTGCCGTAACTGCCGCACGGACGGGCGTTACACAAGCTGGCGGTGCGGGTATTCAACAGCAGATTTTGCAGGCATCGGGCGGCGTGGCACAGGCGGAGGGCGGCGTGGCACAGGCTTTGACCGCTATTGCACAATCCGAGACCGCCGTTGCACAAGCACAAGCCAACATCGAGCAGTCCACTTTGGCACTCGCACAGGCTCAAAATGCCCATGATATGGCGGCGCAGAGCCATTCCGACACGGAGAGCCTTTTTGCGGCTGGCGTGGCGACACGGACGCAACTCGATCAGGCGGAGACGGGCCTCACGAACGCCCAAATCGCCCTAGAACAGGCGAACAACAACTATCACATAACACATTTGGCGTTGGAACAGGCGCAGACCTCGCTTGCACAGGCGGAATCGTCCCATGCACAAGCCGAGACCGCCCTTGCACAAGCCATTTCTACATATAATATTGTTTCAGGTGCAATGCCCACGGAAACGGTGCAACGGGCACAGGACGGGCTTTCACAGGCGATTGCTCAACGAGATTCCATTGCTGTGAACCTTGCGGCGGCACGCGAACGGCTGGACGATGTGGTCGTGCGGTCGCCTATTTCGGGCGTTATCGGCTCACGGAATGTCGAGCCGCAGACTATGCTTTTGCAGAATCCGCCGCCTTTTACGGTGGTCAGTGCCGAGGCGGTGTTGGTTAATGTTGAAGTTACGCAAATTGTGATAAACAGCATAGAACCAGGGCAGGAAGTCATGGTAAGTATCCGAGCGGCGGCGGCGGAGCAATTTCTCGGAACGGTGTCGTCCGTCAGTCCAGCCGCCAATGAGATGACTTCGACGTTTACGGTAGAGGTTGCGGTTGACAATTCTAGCGGTTTAGTCCGACCTGGGATGTTTGCGGAGGTGTTTTTTATCCGAGATTATTCGCCGAATACGGTAATTGTGCCGCGCGGTGCGGTGCTGGCGGAGGACGGCGAGAGTGTGGTTTATTTGGCGGTTGACAATCGAGCCGTTCGCCGAGTGGTTACGACAGGGATTGATTCGGGCGTGGAGATTGAGATTGTCGAGGGGATTGCGGCTGGCGATTTGTTGATTGTTACTGGGCAGACGCTTGTAACGGATGGGGTTAGTATTTTGATAATTGAGTAGGTGGAAGAGAAAAAAGCTAACTGTTAGGGTTGGCTTTTTTTGTTTTGGGCGTGGCGTGAGAAGGATTTTTTCAAGCATTTTCTGATTTCAATCTTTGTATTTCAGTTTTCAACTTCTCATTTTCAATCTCTAATTCGCTAATACGAGGGTCAACTATAGGTTTTGATTGCATTATAAATTTTTGGGTATTTGATTGAAAATGGTTATCTTTGTCTAATGTGAATGTTGCTTTCATTTTTGTTTCTCCTTCTTGCGGGCTAAATTTTGGTGCTAAAATCTCTATCCCATGTTCTCATTATATTATACTTGGTTTAATTTGTCAATAGGTTTTGAAAAACACCTTTCATTCGGATAAGCTGCTTCGGTACTTCCATCGCTCACAGTATCCAAGTCCGCAACTGCTGCATGCCACGGATAACTAAACATACTTAAATTGCCGTCCGTACCATAATGCCAATCGTCTCTTGTACCTGGGCCAACATTCTCGCTTAAAAAGTTGGTTCTGTGGTTATATCGAATAGGTGTCTGGTCAATAATTGGAGCATTATCTTGATAAAGCTCGGGATTGAACACCCTTGCCTCGCTAGCGGCTCGGACTTGTGCCCATTGAATTTGGAGGAATCGAAACTCCGTTAGAGCATAAAGCATATTTCTTTGATACACACCATCGCCGTAATGCTCAACCTCTTCATATCTGTGAGATTCCCCAGGACTGACACGCTGTGCCGATGGAAATGAATGTACCCACGTGCGGCCAACATCTGTGTGGTCTGTTCCCCAGTAAGGTGGTTGTGCATTTTCACCTGGGTCCATAAATCGGTTGTTATATGCTACAACAAATTGCGGTCCAGCTTCGGTCGAACCAATCACAGAACCATCTTCATCGTACTCGTCTATTGTACAGTCATACTGTCCACCTGTTGGGGGGCAGTCTTCGTAACAAGCGTTTATCGTTCCATCGCAAATCAACTTACAATAATCAGACTCAATCCACCAAACACCAAAACGGTAGAGTCGTCTGTGCCAAGTATACTCAACGTCAAAAGCACCTTCGCGCCCACCGACATTGATATACAGCCATTCTGTTTCTGGCATACCTTGCCTTCGCCCAAGTTCGCAACACTTGAGCCGTCCTTTCGGACTGCTTGCACTTTCATGCAAGAGGAGACTATTTGTTCATCTCTCTTAAAATAACTGAGAGAGCCATATTTTTCTTCCGCCATTAACTTGCGGCTTTACTCACGACCTTAACTCGTGATAGTCGTTGAACGTTCCCACATGGCACTCTTGTAAAGTGCGGAGGGGATTCGCTGCTAAACTCCCATTTTGAAACATCCAAATTTTGTAATTACTGACCCGAAAAATCTTCTTGACATAATTCCTCAATCCTGTCATAATGTAAATGTACCAAGATCCACAAAATCGAAAAGAGGTGTCAAGCAATCCTGCTCCCCATATTCATCGGTTACTTGCTGGAAGCCTACATTTACGAAACACGACCAGCAAAATAACCATATTCTTTTCCGCCCACTTGCCGAGTGGGCGGTTTCCTCTTGGATGTTCTGACTCCTTAGGATTTAACCTTAGAGCCATCCTTACTGTTTTTTCTGCTTTCGCAACCATTTGATATATTTGAAATTTCTTCTTGACATTTGCCTCTCCCTGTGCTACAATATAATTACTTGAAATATAATAACAAAAGGAGGTGGAAAAATGAATGATACATTGGATTTTGGACTTTTAGCGACTTTTGGTATTTTATTCCTCATTACCATAGTCGCTACTCTCTTCCTACGAGACACACCTACGTTTTTGCTTATACCTATTGGTGTAGCAATCCCTTACGGTTTAACTTGCCTAATTGGATGGATATACGTTATTTTAAGCCTACGAACCTCTTCTGAGCATTCTTCGTCTTGTAAAACGAAATAGCAGAAATAATGCTATTTAGATATATCCCATGGCTAATATTTCTTTGCTTTTACATCGCCACGTTAATAGCTGTGGTCAATCACATTGTATCCGATTTTTGGGTCTTGCCATTTGACGTGATAGAACCATTGATTCTAACCATTATTGGAAGTGTGCTAGTTGTTCCGCTATCCGAAAGGTTAAAGTAACACCATTCCAACCAGCCGAGGACACCACTCCTCGGTTGGTTTTCTTATATCAAATTTTAACGTCTGTCGTTTCCGACTCCGCTTTGGTCTGTAAGGCTTTAGGGTTTCCTAGCAATTAACATGGAACGGATTACTTGTCGCCAAATAATCGGGGCTTTAATTACCCGCCATTGCCTGAAACACTTCGTTTGTTCTTGTTAAATTGATTGCTGTTTGTGGGGCGCTTTGCCCTAAATTGTTGAATCCGCCAGTCGCCATGTGTGTCTCGGCGAACGCAAATGGAATATTATTCCATCTTAACTCGATTGTCTCCGCTTCTAATTGACCAATGTATTCATCGTCTTCGTGGTCTCCTCTTCTGAACTCATCACAATACCACTCGCCGCAGAGTTCTCTTTCGGTAGGGGTACATTCGTCTGGTGGTGGCTCGCACTCCGCTTCGTCTAACAAATCTAACAAATTCTCAACTATACGCTCCGTTACCCATTCTTCCCAAACTTCAACATCTCCTACACCTGTGCAATCCCTGCCTGTTTCATTTTCAAACCTTGAACCCTCGTCCTGCCAAGTTAAAAAATCAAACACACCAGCCACACACTCGAATAGTTCGTAGCCTAAACCTAACTCTTCTAAATTAAATGTTGTGGCTAGATTGCCTGCGGTGATGTTCATTCCGCTGATATCTAACGTCCCTTGTGCGTCTTGGTGCGATGGGTCGCAATGTAAACGCACCCATTCTTCGAAATCTTGCAATGTCATATTGGAATGATTAGGGGGAATTGTCCCTGCTGGACTAAAAGTCATAGCTAACATAACATCGAACCCTGGATTACCAATATTATTGCGGTAAAAATTTTGAGTGGCTATTCTTATAATCTGCCGTTCCTCAAACGTAGGATTGGCTGTTCTGACTGACTCGACTTCCTCAATAAATGCGTGATAAATCCAACGATTAGCAGAATTTGGTTGTTCTGGATTTTCTCCCCACCAAAGTGGTGGTCCGGCTGGGAAAATTTCGAATTCTACTTCTTCGGGCCCTCCAACAAAAGTGCAATCTAGGAGTGGGTCGGAAGGAGCAGTAAAGCCAGAAACTGTAATTGCCCAAAAACCCGCAACATTGCCATCAGGGCCATCGTATATCATCCAATTTTCAAAATCTGCCCTGCCTGTAACCCAGTTTAATTGCTGACCAGATGTTCTTAAACGATACGCAGGAACATACGCCAAAGTTCCACCCGTATACATACTTGCGACTGGCTGTATAATGATAGCCATAAAATAAGGAGGTTCGGGTGCATTTGGGTTCACAGGATCCAGCCTATCTCCACCCCAATATCCAGGCAAAGGTGTTACTTCTGACAACCAATCGTGAACCGCCAAAAATGAAGGAGACATAGTGTCTCGCCCACCACGATTGTCTATCATGTCATTCGTCAAGTCTCGCTTTATTTTAGCGAGTTCTAAAAATTCTGCATGTATTCTTCCATCCAAACCTGACCCAGGCATCTGACCCAAACTAGGAAATGGGCCATGTATACCAGGTTGCCCCCCTGTATCTACATTTGGATTCAATACATCTTGAAAAATTCCAAAACCTCTAGGAGACCATAGCCACGAAGGCAGTCCATCCATATCTCTGATGGACATATCACCTCCCACATCTATAATTTCGACGAAGGGAGATCTTGTAATGCGCGTAATAGCGACTGAATTGTTAAGACCGTCCTGTTCTTTAGCTATAAAGTCTCTCAACATTTGTCCAGAATGCCACCACCCCTCCTCAATTTCAGTTCTAGGTACAATTAAAGCCGAAAACAAAAAACCAACATCGTGCCAATTTCCTACGCCTCCGCCAGGTCTAGCAGGGCTTGGATTTGAATTTCCTGCTGAGCCGCCCCCGCCTGCTGAACGATCGTTTATTCCACTAAGAAAACCTCTAATGGAATTAATCCGAGAAATGTTTGTGCTCTGCGGCGTAAATGTAACTTCCTCGAATAGATAAGGTAGATAGACAAAAAAAGGTTCAATTATGGGCAATAGAAGCTCAATCGTAATAATCATAAAATTGTTCCCATTTTCGCTAACTTCCTCCACATTAGACGTAAATTCATGTGGATATAATACTCTCGTTATGCCCTCTAAATGAACATATTCTTCTAATGTGAAGTATCTAAGTTCGTTTTCTCTGGGAATTGTTATACCTCCGAGGAATAATTCGCCTCCAATAGTAAAATATACCACGGGTTCTCCTCTAAATATATGCATTTCATCGACATATATGGTAAGTTCTTCGAGAGGTATTTCTTCAGAATTTCTGTCAATCGGGAGCAGAAGTGTATCCTCTTCAAAACTTCGGTTTCTGCCTCCTGACACAAAAGAGTTATTTTCCGAAATTTGTGAATTGCTATTGATTGTGATATTTTCTGTTGCGGCACTAACAAAAATGCCCTCCACGCTAGACATTGTTAATACAAATATCAAAGTCGTGGAAATAAATTTTCTTAATTTGCTTGTATACATACAAAGCCTCCTTTTTCTGAAAAAGGGAGGAATAAAAGTGTGTCAACCTATATTGGGACGAACAATTTCTAATTATAGGTTGACACACTTTTTCTAAATTTCACATTCAACTCTCTGAATTTTTGAGGATTATTCACCAAAATATCTTGCCACGATCAATTCTCCCGCAAATAGCCCTATACGTAATACTTCTTCAGTAGTCATTCGTGGAAGTAACTCATACTCCCAAACAGTTCTACCATCAGAACCTTGTCCGCCAACCATGATTCTCGTGAGTTCTCGCGTGAATGGATTTTCCATATTACCCGAACCTGTTGAAATAAAACCATAGGGAATTTCTGTAAATAGTCTATTTTCCTCAGAATCCGATTCTTCCCAAACACGTATACTTCTGGAATTCGAGCCTACTCTGAAACGTCTACCATCTTCAGTAGCAAAAACAACAAATAAATCGTCAATAATTTGCCACTCACCTGTAATTCCATAATCTCTTGCGAGTATAATTTCGGCTAATACTCCCACTCTACTGGCGTTTGGAGGAGGTGTATTGAATCTACGATACCAAACAATTCTGTTAGTCAACTCTAAGGTTTCGTCCCAAATGTGCGGCAAAAGCCCAAGTTCTTCACGAAGATTGTTAACTCGATTAAATTCATCTATGGCATTGCTACGCCATATCTCTCCTTGTCTTCCCAATTCAAATTCTAGCATAGACCAAGGTACAAGACCAGATGGCAAATCCGTTGGAGGGGATCCCTGTGCTTCCCTAGCACGAGATGCAAGAGCACGTGCTGTAAGTTCGGCTATCCTAGCTTCACTTGCAGCTTCTCTTCTTAATAAATTTATTTCGGAAACAAAAGGTTCAAGAATGTCAACTAATTTATCGGTGTACTCCAATTCATAAATCATCCTAGTTGAGGTAGCGTGTGGCTCGGGCGGTTCTTGCGGCGACCGTACTAATGAGCTGCGCCCTCCTAAACCAGGGCGTTGAGCATCAAAAGTAAACCTTTGTAAAAAAAGAAGTTCTTGGTGCAAAGCTATAATAAAATTGGGATTCAAAGTATCAAAATCCAGTCTATAATACAGTTCAGAGGGTCTCAATGGATTATGTAAATTAAAACGACGTTGTATGAAATCTCCTCCTCCCAAAGCGTTTGGTCGAAAATTGTGGTCAAAAAAATGCTCCGCTGGCAAGCGAACCTGCGTTTCGACTCCAACTGCTGTTACATTTGTTGGCAATATTGCTAAAATTAAAGCAATCGCCAGTACCTTTTTTACTTGACTTTTCATTTTTTAAATCTCCTTTTCTTTTGTTTGATTTTTGGTTTTGGGCTTTAAATTGTTGTTTGTAGATAAAATTTGGCGTTAGGGTTGGAGTCCTTGCCCCATGTTCTTATTATATCGTGTTGATTTTATTTTGTCAAGCGGTTTTGGAAATTATTTTCTAATCATCGTCCATCCCCTCAATAGCTACAATGAACTTAGTTACATCTTGCTTATCCAATCTCGCAATACAACGATGCTCAAAATTTTTATCTAGCCAATAGACATCCACACCATCTTTGCCTAGTGGAGATGCTCCCAACGCCGCATGAGGTCCCATTAAATTTATTATGTGAAATACTCGCACATTTTTGAATACACTTAACTTCTGTACTGTAAAGTTACCCAAAGTTTCCGTTGTCTTTTGCTTAAATTTAGCAAATTCTCTAGTACCCAATTTGATACTTTGACCATCGTCGCTCTCAATATAGTAAGCACAATAACCCTTATCTAACACCTCTATTGTTAATTTTCTATCTCCAAAAGGTACTGTTTTTCTTTCCAAGGCGGTTCAACCTCTCTTTCGTACTTATAAAATCTTATGGTGTTTTTCAATCTACTCCAGTTATCCCTTATGTACCTCAACTCATGAGATGTTACTGTGTCTGCAAATTCTCCTATATTTTTAAGAATATTTGGAATATCCTGCATATTGGTCAAATCAAAATGTATAGTCAAATTGCGTTCATGCCATTTTTCAATCGTTTTCAAGCTGCAATCAACCCAATTTTCGTAGCCGTGGTCGTAAGGAGAATATAAATCCGCCAATAGCTTTCCTCCACATTTTTTCTTAAATTCCTCAAGTTTAGTATTAGCAGAAGGACCGTACACCAAATCGTTATCACCAAAAACCAACATTTGTTTATTGTTTATAACTGATTCTAATAATCCGTATATCTCTGTAACAGGTTCAAATTGGAGACTTTCTTGAATATAGCTAGACCAGTGTAAAACCATTTCTTTTGTCCAATCTCTACCCTTGATTTTAGCTAATTGAATGACTTCTTGAATTTTCTTGTCAGTCACTCTTTAATCTCCTTTTCTTTTTGTTTGATTTTTGGTTTTGGGCTGAGATTATTGTTTGTCGATAAGAATTGGCGTTGAGATTCCTGCCCATGTTCTTATTATATCGTGTTGATTTTAATTTGTCAAGCGGTTTTGAAAATTATTTTTCAGGTTTGGTTGTAAAAGATGTCGAAGGGGTTAATTGAGTGTCTTGAGATGGATTATCTTCCTCCACATTTGCCTTGTTTATCTTAATTTGCTGCAACTGCCTTAACTCCTGCAATAACACCTCAATATACAACTCTACTAAATCCCAAACGATTTTAAGATTCAATAATTTATAGCCATGAGCTGCCCTATCTCTAAATCCTATAATGTGTTTCCAGGGAATTTGAGGATATTTTAGCCTTTCATCTTTGTCAAAAGACTTCATTAACTCCCCTAAATCCAACATAGAGTAGACAATCGATTTGTGAAGAGGTCTGTTCTTCTCAAACTCTTCGTAAGAGGCAAACTGTTTTTTGATAAACAGAATGTCTTCGCAATCTTCTATCATATGTTCTAAAAACCCAAAACTATTGCTCATAAAACCACCTCAAATCTTTATCTATATTTTTAGCTATTGTGTAAATGCCTCTACACCTCTCTATTGTTTCAAAAGGAATCAAATCTATCTCAATGTCAAGTATGTTTTCGAGGTCATCATACAAATCGAAAAAAAGAAGTCTATGGCTGTCTTCTAAATCCACTATCAAATCAACATCGGAATTTGTACGTTGCTCTTCTCTTGCATAGCTACCGAACAAAGCGGCTCTTCTTACAGGATATTTTTCTAATACAGGGGTAATGATTTCTATAACATTCTCTCTCGTCATTGTTGCTGTCCTCCTTTTCTTTTGTTTGATTTTTTGGTTGTGGGCTGGAGTTGCTGTTTGTTGATAAATTTTGGCGTTGGGGTTGGTTTCCTCGCCTCTATTCTTATTATATTATGTTCGGTTTAATTTGTCAATCGGTTTTGAAAATTATTTTTTGAAGACATTGGAGGTTTCTAGTTCTTTCAGTTTTAATTCACCTGTGCCTTTGTCAACTGTAATTGTAAACTCTTTATTAGGTTCTCCATGGATTTGCAAGGAATTAAAATATTTTTCCCACTCGTGTAAATAAAATAAGTAGTTTTCAGTAATGTGGGTGCAAATCATTTTTAAATCTTTATTGGATATATTACCCTTTTTGGCAATTTCGGCAGTACCATCACTACGTATCCATATTTTAGCAGCACCGACTTTAACAGGTTTAGGAGAATTAGCATGAAGATGTGCCGACTCATTCACATCTCGTGCAGTAAAGTACAGATGATAATTTCCTAACTTGGTCAAAGTCAAAGTTCATTAATCCTTTCCAACAATAGTCTGGTGTTGTTGGTAACGAGAGTATTCAAATCGGAAACCCTTCTTGCTGTACGAAAAGTCGAATATTTCGTAAAAAATTTATTATCTTGGCTTTTAACAAAGAAGGCTCTTTGTGTCTCGTCTAAACAATCAGTAACGAGCAACACTTTCTTCCCCATGTCTTTACTAAAAAACACTTCGCAAGCCAAAGAGTTCATTACCAAATACGCTCGTTTTACCAAATCGGATTCCCAGTTCATTTTAACACCTCCAATTCATATTTTGAAAAATCCCAAGTCATTTGCATTTCTTTCAATATCTCATTCAAATCTTCGTATTCTTCGTTATTATCGTCGATTACATATCCAATAACTCCGTTGTCCCAGTGTACGATTCTGTTCAGTTTAGCCACTTTAGGGGAAATGGCTATTTCTAGTTTGAAATCATCTGCTTCGAAAATAAAACGATGGTTATCTTTATCCAATGTGAACGTGGCTTTCATTTTTTAATCTCCCTTCTTGCGGATTTAAATTGTTGTTTGTAGATAAAATTTGGCGTTGGGGTTGGAGTTCTTGCCCCATATTCTTATTATATTATGCTTGGTTTAATTTGTCAATAGGTTTTGAAAATTATTTTTGGGTTTGGTCGAATACGCTACTTGGCTTGAGAACATCTTCCATTTCCAATTTTCTTATTTTTTCTTCTAATTTCTGAATTTTTTCCTCTAACTCTTTAATTTTTGTAAATTCAATGGGTTTATCTTGCAGAGTAAACACTTCTTTATCAGAATGGAAATGGAGTTTAGATAAAATATCCACGCCTAGAACACCATCATATCTTTTACCTATGTCATCAAAAACATCTATTTCTCTAGTATTAAAAGGATACTCTCTTCCGACCGCAATTCTGGACATAACACAACTGTCAAAACTTTTCAATCCCATTGCCGTTTGTTTTGGCGGATTGCCTGTTTTGAATTTCGTGTAGCCTAATTTTTGTAGGTAAACTCTCGACAAACCAGAAATAGATGCACCCGTATCGATTAAAAAGTTGAAGTAACCTTTGTCGATTTTATCCCAATGTTTATTCGTTGGATTAGGAGAGTAGACACGACACCTCACAATAAATGTTTTACTTTCCTTGACTGGTGATGTGAAAAATAAATCCAATATCATCTTCCTCCTTTATTAATGGGAATATACCGACTTCCCTGTTACCTTCTTTATGGGCTTGTGCCATAAGTTCAGCGGATTGATCCATGGTATCACATACCCCATATAATTCCCATTCATCTGTTTTTGAATCAGGATATACCACAACTATTCTCTTGTTTGGGTATTTTTCGTAATATTCTTGAAACCACTTTTCATGTTCCATTTTTTCCTCCTTTTCCTTGTACTAATATTTTGTGCTACAATATAAGGTTTTGGGCTGGAATTATTGTTTGTCGATAAGAATTGCGTTGGGGTTGGCGTTGGATTCCTTGCCCCATACTCCATTATATCGTGTTGATTTTAATTTGTCAAACGGTTTTGAAAATTATTTTTTGAAGACGTTGGACGGTGTGTTATGCAAATCTTGTGGCGGATTATCTTCACTCCTCAATATTTGCCTTGTTTATTTTAACTTGATGTTGTAATAACTCTTGTAATATTGTTGTTATGTGGTCATTCATAATATTCCACACCACTCTCAAATGGATGTTATGATAACCGTGTGCCGCTCTGTCTCTAAACCCCAATGATGCCTGTCCACTTCCTTAATACCTTCTTCATTTTTATCTCTTTCTATTCCTGAGATTCGGAGACCCTTAGGGATTTTGATTTGTTAGAGGGGTGGCGTGAAATCCCTCTATTATATATATCGGCACTTTTGGTGAAAAGTATTAGTTTTTTTGGAAAAATTTTGAAAAAAATTTTGGAAATTTTTTCGAGGTAGGGAAAAATTCCAGTAAAAGTCAGGGGTTTAGTGTTCTGTGGTATAATGAAAAATATCTTTCTCCACTTTTTTGTAAAAATTTCCAAAAAATTTGACACGCCGCCCTTTTAATGTTACAATGAATTTATCAAATAAAAGCGAAAAGTGATTTGGTTATCGAGTTTCCGCCATTTTATGGGCATTTATTCAAGAAAGGGAATTTTATGGACGTGTTGTATAATTCAGAGACAAGTAACGCAAGCAAGGTAAAAGAGCCAATGACGTTAAGGGAGTTAATTTGGCGTGAAAAAGAATTGACATTGGAGGAATACGTTGAAAAATACCCTTACGACATCGCCAGCTATGTTGAGTTTGGCAGGAAAGGTATAGAGGAAATATGATAAAACAAGGCACAATCGCTTGGTTAGATTTGGACAATCCACCAATGGGGCATGAACAAGGGAAACGCAGACCTGTTGTAATTGTGAGTAGTTCCGATTTTCATGTCATGCACAATAATTTAGCCATGATTTGCCCCATAACTAGCACTAACAGGGGCTATTTGTTCCATGTTGCCTTGAATGAAGACACTAAAATCGGCGGATACGTAATGTGTGAGCAAGCGAAAATTGTAGATATATTCGCTAGAAATTACGAATATATCGAAGAAATTCCAGAGATAATATTGGAGCAAATTATTGAGAGAGTAGTTGCTATTACTGCTCGTGGTGGTTGATGTTTTTAGATGTTTGGTGGGCGGCGTACGAAAAAAGCCAACTGCAAGAGTTGGATTTTTCTGTTTTGGTTAGTTGATTATGCTGTACTGCTCGTAGCGTGAGGTGGCTATGGTTTCAGGTGCGGCGGTGGGGTTTGCGGTGTCGGTGGTTGGGATGTTTGCGGCGTTGTGGGCGGTTGGTGGAGTGTTAAGTTGCGGTTGCCCAGCGGCTTCTCTTGCCGCCTCTATTTCTTTTAATATCTCTCTATTTCTCCGCTCGGTGCCTATTT
>WRKH01000299.1 GCA_009778175.1 Turicibacter sp. | reverse complement strand
ACACTTACCGTTTCCAGTTTTGCTTTGGTTGTGTGTCTTTAGGCTTTACCAGCATTTAACTCTCTTGATACGCACCAATTTCTTGATACGCACGGCTCTTCTTATAAATTTTATATTGTTTTATAACAATTTATATGGAAATTGTTACCGTTCTCCAACTCTACCTGAAACATAGCGTTCGGTAGTTTCTCAATAACTTTGCCTTCAACTTCTATAACATCGTCTTTCGACAACTAGATTCCTCCTTTTTATTTAGGATTTTTCTGGTAATTTCGCTTGCTTCGTTCTTCCAACGCCAGCCAATCGTCAAAAGCCTGTTCTTCTTGCAATGCTTGTATTTCTGCGGATTCTTGGAATCTGTCCTTTTTGGTAATTTCATAAACCGCAAACGGTTTCAACAGCTTGCGAACATCTGAATCCGTAAGGCTTTGCGGCAACGTTAGCACCGTGTTTGTCGGTTGAATATGCTTAAACTTCTTTTTTTTCGGCTTTGCCAGCGTTCGTTGCTTGCCGTCCGCCAAAAAAGCGTATTCGCCGTCCGTTTGGCTTTCGGTTGCCACTATTAGGAACACTTTTCGGCTGTCGTGCCCCATTTTTGAAAATACTACTTGTCCTGTCTTCATAATTTTACCTTATGTTAGCAATAAAATCAAGTTTTGTTTGGGAATTTTGGGGTAAAAATGGTGTAATTATCGTCAAATTTGAACATATCGCTCCCTCTTTCCGTTTGTGATTTAATTAGTCAAAATCTAGGTTTGCCGCCTGTGATAAGTATTTAGTCAGGTAAAAACCCCAACATATTGTTTACAACCAACGCTAAACCCTTCCAAACGTGATATTTTGGCATCATGGGTTCGGACAGTTCCAGCCCCAACAAATAATATTCTTGCGACGTTAATATTGCTATAATGTCGCCATAATCATGATAATCTTTTCTGTAGCAGTTTGTTACTATCATGTACTTATTGGGATATTTTTGTTGCATTTCGTATTCCATCACATCATGCTCCAAAATGGTATAGTTATCGTCAAATTTGAACATACAGCACCCCTTTTCTGGCTGGCTTTCCTAATACATAGTCAAAAGTTCAGGCTCGCCGTCCGTGATAAGTATCGTGTTTTCGTAATGGGCGGCACTTTTGCCGTCTTTGGTAACGATTGTCCAGTCGTTGCTTAAAATGCGAATTTCAGCCTTTCCCATGACTATCATTGGCTCTATTGCTAAAGTCATGCCACGTTGCAGCCGTGGGCCTTTGCTTTTTTGCCGATAATGCGGAATCTGTGGGTCTTCGTGCAGGTTTCGCCCTACGCCGTGTCCGCAAAATTCACGAATAACTGCATAGCCGAAACTTTCAATGTAATCTTCAATCGCTGCCGACATCTCGTGCAACCGCTTGCCGTGCCTTGCATATCGCATCGCTTCGAAGAAACTTTGCTTTGTAACTTCCACTAACTGTCGGCGGTCGGGAGCAACATCGCCCACGAGGTGCGTACGTGCCGCATCTCCGTGAAACTTGTTTATATACGCGCCTATGTCAATGCTGATAATATCGCCGTTTCGCAAGCGGCGGTTGCCAGGAATCCCATGTATAACCTCTTCGTTTACGCTGGCACATATCGAGGCTGGAAATCCACTGCCTGTCATCTTGTAGCCCAAAAATGACGGAACAGCTCCGCAACTGCGAATATAATCTTCGGCCAAGGTGTCAAGTTCGCCAGTTGTAATCCCTGGCCGAATGTGCTTTTCTAGCAATTTGTGGGTGTTTGCGACAATCCCATTTGCGATACGCATCTTCTCAATCTGCACATCGTTTTTTATGAAAATTGCCATTACTCTAAAAACCCTTTATAATGCCGCATTAGCAGTTGCGATTCAAGACGTTTAATAAATTCTAACGCAACGCCTGTTGCAATAAGTAGCGTAGTTCCGCCAAATCCTGCTTGAATCCCAGTAAATTGCTGGAATAAAATTGGAACAATAGCAATCATGCTGTAACAAACCGCACCAATCCAGGAAAGACGGTCAACAATCCGCTGTACAAAGTCGCTGGTGGGCTTTCCTGGACGAATACCAGGAATAAAGCCGCCGTTTTTCTTCATATTTTCCGCCATTTCCACGGTGTTAATTGCGAACGACGTGTAAAAGAACGTGAACAGGAATATCAGCACGACATACAGCACCACGCCGACCCAATGCGTAAACGCCAAATACACAGAAATAGTTTGCAGCACTTCATTTGTTGGGAAAAACATTGCAAGCTGTGCAGGAAATTGCAACAGCGAAACCGCAAAGATAATCGACATAACGCCAGCAATATTAACCTTTATCGGTATGTAGGAATTATTTCCAAACATACGTCCAGCCATTTTTTTGGAGTATTGCACAGGAATCCGCCGTTCGCCCTCAGAAACAAGCACAACAAAGGCAATAACGAGAGCAAACAGCACAACAATCAGAACAATGCTACCGATTCCCATAAGTAGGTTATCGCCGTCAAGCAGCAACAGCAAGCCTTGCAACGCCATTGGCAAGCCAGACAGGATATTTGCGAAAATCAGGAACGATGCACCGTTGCCGATGCCGTGTTCCGTGAGCAGTTCCGCCAGCCACATAATGAAAATCGTACCTGTAACCATTGCGACGGTTGCCATAATGTAAGTCAACATTCCAGGATTGTTAAACAGCGGCACTCCCATTGGATTATTGACATACGAGAAAACGGTTGCGCCACCTTGCAAAATAGCCAAACCAACCGCAAAGCGGCGTGTATATTGGCTTATGCGTTTTCTGCCCTCTTCGCCCTCTTTTTGGATTTGCTCCAATTTTGGGATAGCCACCGTAAGCAGTTGCATTATAATAGATGCCGTGATATAGGGCATAATACCCATAGCCATAATAGAGCCATAGCCGCCGCCCATCATTAGCGTGAAGAAAGTTGGGTCGCCTGCTACGCCTGAATATAGGGCAAAATCTAGCATTTGCATATCGATGCCAGGCAGCGGAATCATCGTACCCAGCCGATAGATTAGCAGAACCAACAGCACATAAAACAGTTTATCACGAATATCCTTAACCTTAAAGGCGTTGGCTAGTACCTTAAACAACTAAATCACCTCTGCTTTGCCGCCAGCAGATTCAATCTTTTCGGCGGCGGTTTTACTGTAATGGTTTACCCTAACAGTTAATTTTTTGGTCAACTCGCCTTGTCCTAAGATTTTCACGCCGTCGCGCGGATTAGAAACAAGCCCTTTTCCCTTTAGTGCATCAATAGTAACTTCCGCACCGTCGTCAAACGTGTTTAGCATAGCCACATTTATAGCGATAATTTCCTTGGTATTGCGGTTATGAAAGCCACGTTTTGGCAATCGTCTATAAAGGGGCATTTGTCCGCCCTCAAAGCCTATTTTGCCGCCAGAGCCACTTCTGGATTTTTGTCCTTTATGCCCGCGCCCAGACGTTTTGCCGTTGCCAGAGCCAGTTCCACGTCCTTTGCGGAAACGCTTGGTTTTTGCGCCATCTGCGGGTTTCAAATTTCCTAAGTGCATTTTAGCACCTCCTATTCTTTTACTAAAAGTTAGATATTATCCACTTTTACCAGGTGCCGCACCCTAGCTATCATTCCACGTATCGCAACATTATCTTCATGCACGTTACTAGAATTTATTTTCCTTAAACCTAACGCCGCCACGGTTTGCCGATGTTTTGGGATTGCTCCTATCGTTGACCGCACCAACGTAACTTTTATTTTTGCCATGTAAATCAATTCCTTTCATGTTTACAGCAAACCTAGCTCTACGCCAGTTCTTCGACAGGAATACCGCGCAATCTTGCCACTTGTTGCGGAGTTTTAAGTCCGCTAAGTCCTTCGATGGTTGCGTTTACTACGTTGTGCTTGTTGTTCGAGCCTATAGATTTTGCGACTATATTTTGAACGCCAGCCAGTTCTAAAACGGCACGCATTGCACCGCCGGCTATAACGCCAGTTCCTTCGGGGGCTGGTTTTAGTAGCACTTTCGCCGCACCAAAATTTCCGATAGTTTGGTGATAAATGCTGTTAAACTCATTTTTTTCGATGTATATGAGATTTTTCTTCGCATCTTCTTTGCCTTTGCGGATTGCTTCTGGGATTTCGGTTGCTTTGCCCAAGCCAACGCCAACGTGTCCCATTTCGTCGCCGACAACTACCAACGCCGCAAACCTAAACGTCCGACCGCCTTTTACAACCTTTGTTACTCTGTTGATTGTTACAACTCTGTCTTTTAAGTCCATGTTGCTTGAATCTATTTTTTTCAATGATATTCTCCTTTCTGCTGGATTTTTATTCTTCAAAGAAAACTGTAATAAAAATTTCATTTTCGTGAAAGCCGACAACGCTGTTGTTTATAAAGGATTCAACGGCTGTTCGCTCTTCGTCAGTAGTAGGGCGTTCCGTGCTTATTAGCACCGAGAAAAAATTATCCGCCAGCGTACCGTCCGAAAGGATTTCGTTATACGAGATTGTCGCCTGCCCACGAGATACAAAGTCAAATTCAGCAATAGGCAATATTGGGAAAATTTCCTCAATATCTCGCCTAAGCCGCCTGTTTTCGGTGCTTGGTTCGCCAAATAGTTCTGGGAAGTTTATCGGCACATCAAGTGGGAAGTTGTCAATATTGTAGTCTTTCTGCGGCAAAACTTGGAACGAGTAAACCCAATCAAAATCGGCTGGCGGTTCGGCTTGTTGCTCGTAAAACCATTCGGCAATTTCTTCGGCTGTGGCGGCTCTTGCACCTGCTGTGTTGCTGGAAATCGTTCCAATAGTTCCGCCGCTAGTTGCAACGGAAAATCCCACAAATACTACTACTGCAAGGCTTGCAAATATTGCTGTTATAAATATTTTTTTGTGGCTCATGGTTGCACCTGCTTTCCGATTTTGCCTGATTTCTTCCGTTTTCTTCCGTTTCCGATAATTTTACTCAACTTTGCCCAATTTTCCACTACTACAGGCAACAAGCTAGAATTGTAGCCCCTCTTCCCTAGCGGCATCTGCAAGGGCTTTAACTCTGCCGTGGAACAAGAAACCGCCACGGTCAAAAACGACTGATTCGATTCCCTTGTCCTTGGCTTTTTTGGCTATATCCGCACCAACTGCTTTTGCGGCATCAATATTCGAGGTTGATTTTAAGCCCTCTGCAACAGTTTTCTCCATTGTAGAAGATGCCACCAGCGTATTTCCGACAGTATCATCAATAATTTGGGCATATATATGCTTGCTAGAGCGGAAAACCGCCAACCGTGGGTGTTCCGCCGTGCCTGATAAATGGTTGCGTAGCCTATAATGCCGTTTCTGCCGTGCTTTCTTGCGGTCATATTTTTTTATCATTACTTTTTGCTCCTTTATCACGGTACCATGCGTGATTATTTTGATGTATTGCTGTTTTTGTTGATTTTTGCTACAAGTTAGCAAATTTTTGCTAGTGCGTTTTTGCAACTTGCTGCTTTTTCTTGCGATTACTTGTTATTACTTTTGTTTTCTTGCGTTTTTATTAAACCGTTGCTAACTCCAGATTGGTTTGCGGCTTATATGAAACTTCGGCGGCGGCTTTTTCTTCTTCTTCTTGTGAAATAGTGGTAACAATATAGCCGCCAGTTTCAACTGGAATTATAATACTGTCATTTTGCACAAAGCCGTCTTGGTCTTCGTATACGTATTTCCAGTAGTTCTTTACTGGGTCAAATTTCCAACGTTCATCAAAAATTTTTTGACGGACTTCTCTTATCATTTCGCAAATTTCGTCCATTAAGTCGTCGTCCAAAGCTGGGTCGATACCTGCGTCCATAAAGGCTTTTTCTCTTATGTCCCATGGAATACTCTTATCTTTCCATATTGGGATTTGGGTTGATTGTGTCATAAATTCGCACTCCTTTCATATATTCATCTGCAAAGGCTGACATATTCATTATTCGGGGCTTTTGTACAATTGTTTTGTCTATATTGTCAAAATCTTTGTCGCCTGTTATTAGTATGTCAATTTTATGGATAACCGCCGTTCGCAAAATAGGAATATCTTTGGGATCACGCATATCAAGATATTGTTTAGGGTTCTTTTTTGGCGTTTGAAGTAATGTATAGCTCAATTTTGCCAAAATATCATTTATTTCGTCTGCTTTATGGGGCTTTTTTTCGCATACAACTTCGTTTAATTCGTCTATTGCGTATGATGGCAAATATAAATCATAGTGCTTGTTGACATACTCCACCACTACTGGTGCAACCTTGCCGCCGTATATAAGCCCCGAAAAAAGCACATTTGTATCTAGCATTATCTTCATGGATTACTCCTTGCTACATTTTTGTTGCAACTTGCTACTTTTTTGTGCATTTTCTTTCGTTTTCGTGCTTTTTTGTTAAACCGTTGCTAATTCCAGATTGGGTTGCGGCTTATACGAAACTTCGGCGGCGGCTTTTCTCTTTTCACGAATACTAATTCTACTGGTAATATAGCCGCCTGTTTCAACTGGAATTATAATACTATCGTTCTTCACAAAGCCGTCCATATTTTCGCCCACGTATTTCCAGTAGTTTTTTATTGGGTCAAATTTCCAATTTTCTTCAAACATTTCTTTACGGACTTCTTTTATCATTGCGACAATTTCGTCCATTAGTTCATCGTCTAAAGCTGGGTCCATACCTGCGTCCTTGAAGGCTTTTTCCCTTATTTCCCACGGAAGACTTCTATCTTTCCATATTGGTATTTGAGTTGATTGTTCCATAAATCCGCTCTCCTTTCATATATTTATCTGCAAAGGTTGACATATTCATTATTTGGGGCTTTTTTATAATTACATCTTCAAAATCTTTATCCCCTGTTATTAGTATGTCCATGTCTTCGTCTACTGCCGCCTGCAAAATTGGAATATCGTTAGGGTCGCGCAGATTAAAATATTCGTCTGGTGGGTCTTCTAGCGGCAGTTTTACTAATGTATAGTTTAATTTTGCCAAAATTTCGTTGATTTTAGTTGCTTGGTGCGGCGTTTTATTGAGTGTAGCCTTTTTCAACTCATTTACAGCATATTCTGACAAATATAAATCATAGTGCTTACTCACATATTCGACTACTGCTGGTGCAACCTTGCCACCATATACAAGCCCAGAAAAAAGCACATTTGTATCTAGCATTATC
Source organism: Turicibacter sp. (assembly GCA_009778175.1). Lineage (GTDB taxonomy): Bacteria > Bacillota > Clostridia > Lachnospirales > WQUN01 > WRKH01. Next base: position 10,754 of record WRKH01000299.1, on the reverse strand, counting down.
TTCATGGGTTACTCCTTGCTACGTTTTCGTTGCAACTTGCTACTTTTTCGTGCATTTACTTCCATTTACTTCCACTTACAAAAGTTCCCCACTACTTACCAGATTTACCAGCCTTACGACGAATCCGCTCAGTATCATACTTTATCCCCTTGCCCTTATAAGGCTCTGGTGGACGTTTCTCTCGGATATTGGCGGCATATTGCCCAACTTTTTCCTTATCTATGCCAGTTACAATAATTTTGTTATTGCCCTCAACTTCGGCTGTAACGCCGTCTGGGTCTAGCATTTCTACTGGGTGCGAGTAGCCCAATGTTAAGGTTAATTTGTTGCCACTTTTGGCGGCACGATAACCAACGCCGTTTATTTCTAGCGTTTTCTTGTAGCCGTCCGTTACGCCTACAACCATGTTATTTAGCAGGGTTCTGGTTAATCCGTGCAACGACTTAAACCGTTTCAAGTCGCTTGGACGTGTTACCACAAGGCTACCGTTTTCTAACTCAATCTTCATATCTCTTGGAAGTGTTCGCTCTAGCGTTCCCTTTGGGCCTTTTACCGTAACTTGGTTGTTTTCGCCAATTTTCACGTCAACTCCGCCAGGAACTGTAATAGGCATTTTTCCTATACGCGACATAACTTTCCCTCCTTTACTGCATAGCGTTTTCGCTATTCATATCACGTTCTACCAAATAAACGCAAGCACTTCGCCGCCAACGCCCAATTTGCGGGCCTCTTTGTCGGTAATTATGCCCTTATTGGTGGAAACGATTGCACAGCCTAGTCCGCCAAGAACTTTTGGCATTTTTTCGCAACTGGCGTAAACACGCAAGCCTGGCTTGGAGATACGTTTAATTCCAGTAATAACCTTGTCGTTGCGGTCTTGTCCGTACTTTATACCGATACGAATAGTTTTTCTAACGCCGTCCTCTAATATATCATAACCCTTTAGATAGCCCTCTTTTACCAAAATACCTGCGATAGCGACTTTTACTTTAGATGAAGGGACATCTACGGTTGCGTGCTTAGCTGAATTTGCGTTGCGGATTCTTGTTAGCATATCCGCAATAGGATCTGACATTGCCATTACAATGCCTCCTTTCTTACCAACTGGCTTTTCTTACGCCAGGTATTTGACCTTTATACGCAAGCTCACGAAAACAAATGCGGCAGATACCGTATTTGCGTAGTGTTGCGTGCGGACGGCCACAAATATTACAGCGGTTGTATGCGCGCGACGAAAATTTTGGCTTACGCTGCTGTTTTAATATCATCGATTTTTTTGCCATAAGCAAAGCCCTCCTATTGTGGTCTGACGAACGGCATTTTGAACAGATGTAGCAGTTCGCGCGCCTCTTCGTCTGTTTTGGCGGTCGTTACAAAAACAACTTCCATGCCACGTACTTTGTCTATCTTATCAAAGCTAATTTCTGGGAAAATAAGCTGCTCCTTGATGCCGAGCGTGTAGTTGCCGCGTCCGTCAAACGAATCTGGGCTAACGCCCCTAAAGTCGCGCACACGTGGAATAGCCACGTTAATAAGGCGGTCAACGAAGTTATACATCTTATCGCCGCGCAACGTTACTTTGCAGCCTATCGCCATTCCTGCACGCAGCTTGAACGCCGAAACCGATTTTTTTGCCTTGGTAACAATCGGCTTTTGCCCAGATATTACCGTCATGTCGCCAGTTGCGTGCTCGATAACTTTTGCGTTCTCTTTAGCTTCGCCCAGCCCCATGTTTATTATTACTTTGTCTATTTTCGGAACTGCCAGCTTGTTTTTATAGCCAAACTTCGCCATCATTCCGTCCATTACTTCTGACTCATAAATCTCTCTAAGTCGGGTCATTTGGAAAATTCACGCCCCTCTTTTTCGTCTTGGATTTCATATTTATCGTTAATCAATAATTTCGCCTGTAGATTTAGCATACCGTTTTTTGGTAGTAACGGTTTTTCCGTTTTTTTCGGTAGTTTCCAGCTTATAGCCTAATCTAGTGGGCTTATCTTTGTGCAGGTACATAACGTTGGAGGCATTGATAGGAGCCTCAACCCTAGTAATTCCGCCTGTTTGATTAGAGCGGTTGGGCTTTTGGTGTTTCGTCATAATATTCAAGCCCTCAACAATAATGCGGTTGCTTTTGCGGTCAATCGACAAAATGCGACCCTCTTTGCCTGCATCTTTTCCAGCAATAACAGCGACCATATCGCCGCGTTTTAGCTTGGTTTTGGTGGGTTTTTTCAACTTATCCAATTATAACACCTCCGGCGCTAATGAAATTATACGAGTAAACTGCTTATCTCGCAACTCGCGCGCGACGGGCCCAAAAATACGAGTACCGCGCGGTGTTTTATCTTCTCTAATAATAACGGCAGCGTTTTGGTCAAAACGGATATGCGAGCCGTCTGGTCTGCCAAGCCCTTTAACGGTACGCACAATAACGGCGCGAACAACTTCGCCTTTTTTCACTACGCCGCCTGGAGTTGCGTCCTTTACGGTTGCGACAATAATATCGCCAACGTTGCCGTAACGGCGCATCGAGCCGCCCAAAACTCTTATACAGAGCAACTCTTTTGCGCCCGAGTTATCTGCGGCAACTAACCTGGTTTCTTGCTGTATCATTTCTAAACACGTCCTTTACTTCGCTTTTTCAAGCACAGTAACCAATCGCCAGCGTTTTTCCTTAGATAATGGTCTAGTTTCCATTACTCGGACACGGTCGCCAACGCGGCATTCATTTGTTTCATCATGGGCTTTCAACTTGTACGTGCGAGTAACAATTTTTCCGATAAGCGGATGTTTTACACGGTTTTGCACGGCGACGACAATGGTTTTTTCCATTTTATCGCTAACCACAAGCCCCACACGAGTTTTACGCAAATTGCGGTTTGTTTTATCTGCCACCTACACTGCCCCCTTTTTTCTTTGTTCTATACCCTTTTGTTTTTGGGTAATGATGGTATTTATGCGTGCGATATTTTTCCGCACTTGCCTTATGCGAGCAGTGTTATCAAGCTGATTTGTGGCATTTTGAAAACGCAAGTTAAACAGCTCTTTTTTGGCACTTACTAATTCAGTTTTCAGTTCGTTTTCGGTTTTATCTCGCAAGCCGTCAACATATTTTTCAATCTTTGTCATTGCGAATCACCTGCTTTTTCATTATCTGCTTTTTCCTCTGCCGTTGGTTTGGCTTTTTGTGGCGGAGTAGCCGCTTTTCTTGGCTCTAGCCCCAATTCTTTTTCCTGTTCGGCACGAGATATAATTTTACATTTAATTGGCATTTTGTAGGCGGCAAGTTGCAGGGCTTGCCTTGCCAGTTCTTCTTCCGCGCCAGCTAGTTCAAACAGCACTCTGCCGGGTTTTACGACTGCAACCCAATATTCAGGCGAACCTTTACCTTTACCCATGCGAGTTTCGGCTGGTTTTTCCGTTACTGGTTTATCTGGGAAGATTTTTACCCAAACTTTGCCGCCGCGCCGCATTGTGCGGTTGATAACGATACGTGCGGATTCAATTTGGTTGGCGGTTATCCAACTTGGCTCCATTGCGACAAGCCCATAATCGCCGTACGTGATTGTGCTGCCACGTATTGCGCGCCCTGTCATTCTGCCACGGAACTGTTTACGCCTTTTGACCCTCTTTGGCATTAGCATTGTTGTGCGCCCCTTCCTCTCTTCTTGGTGGACGATTCTCGTTGTTTCCGTGATTATCACGATTTCCACGATTATTGTTGCCACGGTTTCCATAGTTGCGATTGCGGTTGCCACGATTTCCGCCACGTTCGCCTTTGTTTTCCTTTGGTTCTTTGAACTCTTTAACTTCGGTGGGTTCGTCGGCTTTTGTGCGACCAGGCAAAATTTCGCCTTTATAAATCCAAACTTTTACGCCCAATTTGCCGTAAGTTGTGTCCGCTTCAGCGAAACCGTAATCGATGTCGGCACGCAAGGTTTGCAGGGGAATAGTTCCCTCGTGGTAATGCTCTGTGCGAGCAATGTCTGCACCGCCCAATCTGCCAGAAACGGCGGTTTTTATACCTTTTGCACCCATTTTCATTGTGCGTGTCATTGCCTGTTTCATTGCACGGCGGAAAGTTACACGCTCTTCCAGTTGTTGAGCGATGTCTTCTGCCACAAGTTTTGCGTCCAGTTCACGGCGTTTAATTTCCATTATGTTAATGTCAACTTCTTTTTCCGTGAATTGTTTGACCTTTTTGGTCAATTCCACGATAGCCTGTCCACTGCGACCGATAACCATACCAGGCGTTGCGGTGTAAAGGTAAACTTTAACCTTATCGGACGTGCGTTTTATCACGATACGAGAAACGCTGGCTTTGTCCAGTTCTTTATCCAAAAACTTGCGGATATTGTAATCTTCAAGGATAAACTTGCTAAAATCCTTTTCGGCGTACCAAATGGAATCCCAATCTTTTATAATACCGACACGCAAGCCGTGCGGATTTACTTTTTGTCCCATTTTACACCTGCCTTTCGTTAAGAATAACAGTGATATGGCTTGTGCGTTTGTTAATGCGATAAGCCATTCCGCGGGCGCGCGGCTGTATTCTTTTGAATGTTGGACCTTGATTTGCTATAACTTCTTGGACGTAAAGTTTAGTGGAATCGAGGTCGCTGTGTTGTTCGTTATGTTCGGCGTTAGCGATGGCGCTTTTCAGCACTTTTTCGATAAGCTGCGAGCCATAACGAGGGGAATATTTCAAGATTCCCAGGGCTTGGGCAACGTCTTTTCCCTTGATTTGGTCAAGAACGATGCGAGCTTTGCGGTCGGAGATACGTGCATAGCGGTGCGTGGCGTGTGGGCGTTTTTCACGTTTCTCGGCGTTGCGTTCTTTTTTAATTTGACTTCTGTGTCCTTTAGCCATAACTCTACCTCACTTTCGAGCGTTTTTCGGCATCTTTGCCGTGTCCTCTATAGGTACGAGTAGAGGCAAATTCGCCCAATTTATGACCTACCATATCTTCTGTGATATAGATTGGGACGTGTTTGCGTCCGTCATGGACAGCGATTGTCAGACCAATCATATCTGGAAAAATAGTAGACCGTCTGGACCAAGTTTTAATAACTGCTTTATTGCTGGCTTTGTTCATTTCGACGACTTTTTTCATAAGGTGGTCATCAATGAACGGGCCTTTTTTCAGTGATCTGCTCATACTTTTCCCTTTCTACTTACTTCCACGTTTGCGGACGATATATTTATTGGAAGCCTTATTTTTCTTGCGAGTTTTGTAGCCGAGTGCAGGTTTGCCCCACGGAGTGCTAGGAGCAGGGCGACCGATTGGCGCGCGACCTTCGCCGCCGCCGTGTGGGTGGTCATTGGGATTCATAACCGAACCACGAACAGTTGGGCGGATTCCCATGTGGCGTTTTCTGCCAGCTTTACCGATGTTAATCAGTTCGTTGTCGAGATTGCTAACTTGTCCAATAGTTGCACGGCAACCAACAGGAACAAGCCGCATTTCGCCGCTTGGCAAGCGAACAGTTGCGTAGCGGTCATCTTTTGCCATAAGTTGGGCGGCGTTTCCAGCGGAGCGAACCATTTGTCCGCCTTTTCCCAGTTTCATCTCGATGTTGTGAATTTGCGTACCAACAGGAATAGCTTTCATTGGCAGGGCGTTTCCAACACGGATTTCGGCGGTTTCGCCATTCATAACGGTTTCGCCGACTTTCAAGCCGTGCGGAGCAATAATGTAGGATTTTTCGCCGTCAACATAGTGCAACAAGGCGATATAAGCGGTTCTGTTTGGGTCGTATTCGATTGCGGCAACCTTTGCAGGTATTCCGTCTTTGTTGCGTTTGAAATCGACCAATCTATATTTAATTTTGCTGCCGCCGCCTTTGTGGCGAACGGTGATTCTGCCGTGGTTGTTCCGCCCAGAGTTTTTCTTCAGGTGGACAACAAGACTCTTTTCGGGGGTCTTTTTGGTAACTTCGGCAAAATCCGATGCCGTCATTTGTCGTCTGGACGGCGTGTAAGGTCTGAACCTTTTAATTCCCATAGTTTTAATCAACTCATTTCTAAACATCAAAACCCTGGGCGCCTGACTGCCGTCAGGCAGGCTGCCCAGACCCGCAAGGGACTTCGCCCCTTGACCCCGCAACTTTTTTATGGTTGAGGGAGGTTGTTGGTTTTGGTTTTTTAGCTTAAATTTATGCTAAAGCGGTTTTTGCTTGGCTTTTGGCTTGTTGCTTGGCACGTTGTTCGGCTCGGCGTTTGGCTTTGTAGAGTTTTCCCTGTTGGTGGGCAAATTCTTTATATATTTCTAGCACTTCGCAGGGGGCTTTTAGCCATTTTTCAGGGACTTCGTCGTAATAGGTGTCTTTTTCGGGATTTAGCGGATATTGTCTAAAATCAAGTAATTCCTGCGGCGGATTAGCTGGCTCGTAGCCGTAATATGCTGTAAACTCGGCGATTTGTTTTGCTAAATCTTCCTCGCTTAAATTCCACCTGTTGGCAACTAAATCTTTTTCGTGATGTTCAACTATTATGCTGTCCAAATGCCACAAATAGTCGCCGCCGTCATCTATACATATTGAATCAGGATATTTTACAGTCCTTTTTACGGTTTTATATTCGTTTGCCGCTATTTCGTATACATCTATATAATGTTTTGTCATAATCAACGCCCCTTTTTATCACGCACATATACAAAGCCATATTCTGGCAAGATTTTTTTGTAGTACGTTACCAAAACGCCCGTACCCTCTTGCCTAGACCTTTTGCTTTGCCGTGCGATTTTATCTTGGTCGTCTGTTGGTTTTTCGTCTTGCCAAAATTCGCCTAACGCTAACATTGACCTTTTGTAAGATTTTACTTCTAGCATAATTTCGTCTTCTAAAATTTGCTTTAGCAATCCGTCATAATCGGCTTTATCCGTGGCTATTGCAATGTACGTACCTTCAATTTTACGCCCGACCACTCTTTTCATTCCAATAGCAGGGTTTTGAGATAACGATATAATATCCTGTTGCGAGAATGTACCGCCCCAGTATATATTGGGGTGGTTGTGTGTAGAAGTCAACAATTTTGGCGTTACATTTTTTGGAAAGTCGTACGAAACTCTTTTTGAACCACCTTGAAACGCTACTATCGGCGGTTTATTGGTTTCAAGAAAAATTAACTGCACTTCTTTTGACAACCCTCTAATTTTACGTTCGCCGTCCGAAAGATTGGCAAACTGGGCTGTGTCTATTGGTATTGGTTTAGGTATCGGTTTGCTTTCTTGTTCAAGATTTTTCAACAATATACCCTCTTATTTTCGTGCCATTTCCCAGTTAAAACCCTACAGCCCCGGGAACAACTCAATATCCTTGCTACCAGGGGCAAGAGCAACAATCGCCTTTTTTTTGAGTACAGTCTTACCAGCGGCAAAACCACGGCGTTGGCGTTTTTTGGGGTGCGTTAGCATTGTGTTGACTTTTCGCACTTTTACGCCATCGAACATTTTTTCAACCGCCTCTTTAATTTGGGTTTTGGTTGCTTTTGGGTGGACATAAAATTCATATTTCATTTCTTCCGTCAGCGACATACTTTTTTCGGTCATAAGGGGCTTGTCGATAATGTCGTAATATTCTAGTGCTGCCATTATGCGTACACCTCCTGCATTTTTGTTACGGCATCTTTTGTAACGACAAAAGTATCGTGTTTAACGATGTCGTAGACGTTAATAGTGTTTACGCCAGCAGTTTTAACGTTTGGGATATTCCGTGCCGAGCGAATTACGTTGTTTTCGGCGGAATTTAGCACCACAAGAGCGTTGTCGGTTTTGAGGTTTTTGCAGACGCTTGTCATTTGTTTAGTTTTAATTTCTGGGAACGTTAGCGAATCCAATACAATAAACTTGCTATCACGCAATTTGGCGGAAAGAGCCGATTTTAATGCCAATCGCTTGTGTTTTTTGTTCATTTTAATGGAATAATCTCTGGCTTTGGGTGCAAACACCACGCCGCCGCCTGTCCATTGCGGAGAGCGTGTTGAACCTTGCCGCGCGCGCCCTGTTCCTTTTTGCCGCCATGGTTTTTTTCCGCCACCTCGCACTTCGGCACGAGTTTTTGTGCCTTTTGTGCCTTGCCGTTGGTTCGCAAGATACTGCACAACAGCCATATGTATGGCGTGTTCGTTGACTGGCACGTTAAAAATGTCGTCTGGCAGGTCGATATTGCCAACTTGGTCGCCATTCATGTTATATACATTTGTTGTAGCCACAGTTTCAACTCCTTTGCTGAATTTGTTGATTTTAAGCCAAACTAGACTGGCTGCAGTTGAGGTTGCTGGGATTGGTCTAGTTGGGTTGTTGGTAAGTTTTGTTGCTCTGACAATTTTTCTGCTATAAATTCCTGCATTCTTTCGGGCTTTATTGGTATTGGAGGTTCATTCCGTTGTTCGCACATTAGCAAGCAGTCGTCTATGGCATCTTCAAAGTCAAATTTAAGAGCGGCTAAATCTTCGCCCTCATAAAGGATTAGCCAACTAGTATTCACGACTTTTCCGTAAAATATGGAATCTTCGGCGTAATATTCTATCGAGCCGTAATAACCCTTGTATTCCATAAAATCGTTCATATTAACTCCTCTTTTTCCAAAATATTTTCAATGTAGTTGAGATAAGGGGGTTTCATTATGTTACTTGGGTGCGGCTTGTGTAATGTAATGCTATCGCTTATTTTGTCGCTAGAAAACTTCACACGTGAACCACTAGTTTTACCTTGGTTGCTCCGCCTAAACCCTAGCAACGAAAGTAGCGTTTCAATCTCGTCAAATGTCATATCTCTTGGCTTAGATTTCAGGCGGTCAATTAACTTTTGCTTTCTGCTCATTTTCCTAAACCCTCATTAAAAAAGTTTTCAAGGAATTTTACACTCCCAACGGTTGCAGCTGTTGCGTGGGAAGTTTGGTAAAGTCTTCGGCAGGTTGATTTTGTTGTTCCGCCAGATATTCTTGCAATTTTTGAGGGCTTTGTGGGATTGGCGGCTCGTTTCGTTGTTCGCACATTAGTAGGCAGTCGTCTACTACATCTTCAAAATTAAATTTTAGAGTAGCTAAATCTTCGCCGTCGTACATGATTAGCCAATGCGGTGCATTTACGACTTCTCCACAAAATACGCCGTCTTCTTCGGAATATTCGATAGAGCCATAATAACCTTTGTACTCCATTAGATTGTTCATATTAGTCCCTCGTTTTCTAAAGTTTTTATGGTTTTCACAATGTGGTACAGCTTTAGTACATTGCTAGGGTGCGGTTTATGGACTGCAATTTTACCTTTTGTTTCAACGTTGATAAATTTTACACTCGACCCACTGGTTTTGCCTTGATTGCTTAACTTAAATCCTAGTAACGACAACAGTGTTTCAACTTCGTCAAACGTCATATCCCTCGGCTTAGATTTCAAACGGCGGATTAGCTTGTCCTTTTGGCTCATTCACATAACCCTTTATTTTCTAGCGTTTCATTAGGATTTCTTAACCGTACTTTTAACAAACAGCAAAGCATTTTTCGCACCAGGCACAGGACCTTTCACCAACAAGATATTCTTATCGGCATCGGCACGAACAACTTCAATATTTTGTATAGAAACTTTTTTAGCGCCCATATGTCCAGGCATTTTTTTGCCTTTTTTAACGCTACCAGGCGTTGTACCAGGACCCATCGAGCCTAATCCACGGTGATATTTTGAGCCGTGAGTCATTGGACCGCGGTGTTGTCCGTGGCGTTTGATTGCACCTTGGTAGCCTTTTCCCTTGGAAACGCCGCTAATATCAACAAATTCGCCAGCCGTGAAAATATCGGCTTTAATTTCCGCACCAATGTCAAATTGGTCGGGGTCGTCTAATTTTAACTCCCGCAGGACTTTGTTGGGTTTGGCGTTTACATCGCCCAAACGGGCTTCGTAATGACCTTTTATTGGTTTGGTGGCGTATTTGGGTTTAAGTTCGCCAAAGCCCACTTGCAGAGCAGAATAGCCGTCATTTTCGACTGTCTTTTTTTGGATAACCTTGCATGGACCCGCTTGCAATACAGTTACTGGGATAAGCGTGCCATTTTCTGCAAATATTTGGGTCATGCCTAATTTTTTTGCTAAGATTGCTTTTTTCATTGGTAAACCTCCAGTTACATAATTTTAAGCGTAATATCCACGCCGTCGGGCAGGTCGAGCCGAGTAAGGTTATCGACGGTTTTTGGCGTAGGATTAAGAATGTCGATTAAACGCTTATGAGTGCGGCGTTCAAACTGTTCGCGCGAATCTTTATATTTATGGACGGCACGTAAGATAGTAACAATTTCTTTTTTTGTTGGCAACGGAATAGGTCCAGAAATTTGAGCACCTGTCCGTTTTGCGGTATCAATAATTTGAGTTACCGATTGGTCGATCAATTTATGGTCATAGGCCTTTAGATTGATTCTAATTTTAGAACTTTCCATAAAAAATGTTCCTCCTTTTCGCATATAAGGGACGTTGCTGCGATTAGTAGAAACTGCAAACACTTAGGCCATTGAGAGTATAAACAAAAGCCGCCGCATAACAGCCGCTATTTTCCTATTTGGGATTAACAGCGCGTTTTATGCAGTATATTACAGTAACTTCATCGCTCGGCTCGAGGCCGAACATCGCTAACGGAAAAACCCAGACCACGATTTGGACTAGCAACCTCCCGTGTCATTGCTCACGACGTTACAACATCAACTATTGTATAGTATCATGGGCTTTTGGATTTGTCAAGGGGTTTCAAAAAAATTTTTTGAATTTTTT
>WRKH01000298.1 GCA_009778175.1 Turicibacter sp. | reverse complement strand
GCTCTGCCCCACACCCCGCCACTTTGAAAAGTGGACAAACTTTAAATTTTTACTTTGTTAGGTTTAGGTTTAGGTTTAGGTTTACAACTCAACTCCCAAAACTCTCTCGACTTCTTCTACAACCCGCCCGCTATCAATCAAATCAGCCACTTTATCAAAATCTCGATACAGCTCCCGATCCTCATTCAGCACTGGGCAGATTTCGCGAATCAGCCGATACGCCGTCTCCGTCCCCGCCGCCAAGCCTTTTTCAGCGCCTGGGACTTCCAAATCAATCGCCTGCGCCGCCGCAAATAGCTCAATCGCCAGCACCCGTTTCACGTTGAAACAGACCTCGCGTGCCTTGCGGGCGGCTATCGTGCCCATGCTCACGTGATCCTCCTGCCCCGCCGATGACGGTATCGAGTCCACCGAGGCGGGATGTGCCAGGACTTTATTTTCCGAAACCAACGCCGCCGCCGTATATTGGGCAATCATCAAGCCCGAGTGCAGCCCGCCCTGTTTCGTCAAAAATGCGGGCAATCCGCCGCTCAATGCGGGATTTACCAATCGCTCAATCCGCCGCTCCGACACATTCGCCAATTCCGACAACGCAATCGCCAAAAAGTCAAACGCAAGTGCCATGGGCTGTCCGTGGAAATTCCCGCCCGAAATCGCCAAATCCTGCTCCGCTAAAATAATCGGATTGTCCGTTACGGAGTTCATCTCGATGTCAACTTTTGTCTTCACGTATTTGACGGCGTCTTTGCTCGCTCCGTGTATCTGCGGCACGCAACGCAGACTATATGCGTCCTGCACACGAATCTGCCCAGATTTTGTCGTCCGCTGGCTGCCTTTTAGCAATGTTAGCAGATTCGCCGCCGTGTCCATCTGCCCTTGATGCGGGCGAATGGCGTGAATGTCCGCCAAATAAGCGTCCGTCAGCCCCCGCAACGCCTCCGATGTCAACGCCGATGTGATGTCCGCCAGTTTCAGCAGATTCAGCGTGTCATACAGCGTGAGTGCGCCGATTGCCGTCATTACCTGCGTTCCGTTGATTAACGCAAGCCCCTCTTTCGAGGTCAGCACGACAGGCGTAAGCCCCGTGCGTTCGAGTGCCGCCGCGCCCGACAACAGTTCTCCCTGAAAATACGCCTCGCCAAGCCCAATCAGCGGCAGCACCATATGCGACAGCGGCGCCAAATCGCCCGACGCACCCAGCGAGCCTTTCTCGGGAATGGCGGGAATAACGCCCGTATTCAGCATGGCGAGGAGGCTTTCCACGGTGGAGAGCCGTATCCCCGAGAAACCTTTCGACAGTGCATTCACCCGCAATAACATTATAGCACGAACGCAGTCGCTTGGCAAGTGGTCGCCCGTGCCGCAAGCGTGGCTCACTATCAAGTTCTTTTGGAGCGATTCCGTCTGATTGTTGGCAATGCTGACCTTGCTAAACTCGCCGAATCCCGTAGTTATGCCGTAAACGACCCGTTCCGCGCGGACTAGTTCGTCGACGTAGTCTCGGGATTTGTTGATTGCGGTCTTCGCCGCCGCCGATAGCGTGGCTGTCGCTCCCCCGCGCGCCACCGCTATTAAATCGTCTAATGTGAGATTTTCCCCTGTTATTACTATCTCTTTCATGTTTTTTCCTGCCTTTCTTATTGTAAAATTGTAAAATTATGGATTTTCAACTTTTCGTCTCGTGCGGATTCTCATGTGCGTTGTCTTGAACGGCAACTCGCCTTTTTCCGCTAAAATATCGTCTATTTGAGTTGTAAGCGTTTGGAATAAATTTCGTTCGTCTGCGGGAATGTCGTCCATTTTGAGGTTGTTGCACACGGAAATTAGGCAAACATGGTCATGTTGCGGATAATCGGCGTAAAAAATTCCCAAATCATCGTCATCGTCCTCGCCGTAGGTAAATATCATTTCGCAAACGCCGTCCCTTTTGCGGTCGGGGTGGTGTTGCAATTCGCCCAATAATGAGTGTTGCAAGCGTTCCAAATCCTCGTCATTGCAACCCAAATTTCCCCAACGCTCGTTGAAAAGTCTCGTTTTGGCGATTTTGCGGTTGATGTCGTGTTTTTCCCACGTGTCGTCCACTTCGGGCGGCTCTGTAAATTCTTCTTTGACTTCGTCGTCCACTTGGATTGACATGAGCATTTGCGTTGTTTTTAGCTTTCGCTTTCCACGTATGTGTTCGAGACCCTCCAACATAGATATTACCAGTTGTTGTCCAAATGTAAACTCGTCCAAATCCAACTCTCCAACATCGATACCGTCCAAGCTAAGGTCGTCAAAATTGATTTCGTCAACATTGATATTTTCCAGGTTTTTAATCAGTTCTAGTGTTTGTTCCCCGCTCATATTTAATTAAACCTCCGCCAACTCCAAAACGTCCTCATGCGGCACATCTTCGCCGATTTCAACAAAATGCGTCCGCAATTCGAGATTGCCCCGCCTATGTTCAACGATTTCTTCCAAGCCCGTTATTATTTTTTCGCCCAGGCTCATTTCGTCCGCTCCCGTTGACCTTAATTCATGGTTGCCCTTTGAATGTTCCGACATCTCTTTAACGGCTATCGTTAGGCATTCTCCCAAGGTCATGTTGTCCAAATCCAACTCGTCAAAATTGATTTCGTCCAAATTTACCCCGCTCAAACCTCAACCTCCGCCAACTCCAAAACGTCCTCATGCGGCACATTTTTGCCCATTTCAATTTGGACGGACAAATCTATTTTGGTTGTCCTTAGCTTAACATTTCCTTTTGAATGTTCCACGGCTTGCTGCATTGAGAATCTCAATCTTTCGCCCAATGTCATTTCTTCCAAATTAAGCTCTTCTACATTCATGCACTTTCCTCCAAATTTTTGGCGATTACCCGCAGGAACTCCTTAAAATCACGTTTGTCGTTTTCGCTAATGTTTTCTTTATCGGTTTTCGAGTAAACGTCAAATAAATACATAATCCCATGCTTCGGAAAATCTGCGTAAAGCACTCGCAAACCGCCACTTTTGCCAGTTTTTCCCAAAGCGAACCTCGCTTTACGCAGTCCTCCCGTTTTTCTAATTACTGGGTGCATTTGTGAAGTCCTAAGCAAATAATCTTGTAATTTTGCCAAATCCCAATCGTCATAGCCGAGAGTTGCCCACTGTTTGTCGAAAATTTCCAAATGTACAATCTCTCGGCTAATCCCCAACTCAATCAACTCATACCTCAAACTCAAACCCCAACAGCGGCGCGTGCTGCTGCGCACCATAAACATCCGTCTCGCCCAGATGCCCCGATGGAATCGGCCGCTCTATCGTGATTTTGACCGCCTTTGCTGGCTTGAACGCTATTATCCCGACTACTGACTCCGCCTTGATATTGTACAAATCAGCAAAAATTTCCGCCGTCATCACTTTCCCAGCCGCTATTGCCGCCGCCACTTTCTCGAACATTTCCAATTCCTTGAAAATTATGTCGAATGTCAACTCATACGGACCCGAATTCTTGCTCCGAATTACGTCCGCCACGTCAAACAATTTTATCATTTTAAAATTCCCCCTAACAGCCTAAAACAGGCGGTTGTTGCGGCACGTGGCCGTCTTCGAACATTTTATATACTATCGGAAAACACTCGCAAGGCTCGTCCACCGTCATCAAATGGTACATATTGAACTCGAAAACCTCGCCCGCATAGAAATCGGACGGGGAGAACGGGAACGCCAAATTGCCCGCCGTGGATTTCCGCCCCTCGTAGCCGAAATGTAGCATGGTCGAACGCGCGAATCCGCAGATTGTCGCCGCCTCTTCTTTCGTCTTCGCCACCGCCTCGATGATTATCGCAATCTCGCCGCCCGACGGAAATTCCAGCTCGGGGAAAATGCCCATAACGCCGTTTTTGCCGTAAACCTTGAAATCGAGGAAGAAATCCGTAATCCCGTAGCTGTCAAAATTCGATTTGACCCGCTCCTTGACCGCCGCAACGATGTTGTCAATCTGCGAAATCAGCACGCTATCCCGCGCACCCGCAAACGAAACCATGCGATGTCCCGCCGATTTCACGCCCTCTAACTTCACCGTATAGCCGTCCTCTTTCGGCACGAATTTTGTCCCCCGCACGATGACGGAATTCTCCGTGTGCTGGTCGAAAGTCGTGTTCGTTAAATCTAACATTCCGCCTGGGCCGGGGAGTTTTGTCGGGTTGCTCTTCTCGTAGAGCGTGTGCGCCGCCACCGACAGCGGTGTGCATTTCCGCAAGGGCGAGAGCGGCATTATTTCAAAATGATCTTTCCGCAGATACGCAAACATACAGTCCGAGCCGCTGCCAGGAGTCGCCGCAATCGCCGCACATTCCAGGATTTTGCCCATATGTGTAGCAAGCCCTGGGTCGAATCCCTCTTTAATGCACAGGCACGAGAAGACGGCGGGATCGTAAGTCCGCCCCGCAACAATCACGTCCGCGCCCTCGTCAAGTGCTTTCAGAAACGGCTCATCGCCCATCTGTGCGACAATGCGAACCGTCTCGTCAATGTCCGTCTCGGTAATCTGCGGAGCGGGGCGAAGTGGCGTGATTTTGCCCTCGCCGAGCTTTTTCCGCACGGTGTCCTTGTCGATTTCGGCGCTGATTACAGCCAATTTGAAGTCGAGTTTCTTCTCCCGAGCGATTTCCTCGATAATTTCGACATTCCATTCCAAATGACTATTCGCGCCGCTGCCGCCCGCCGTCCCGATAACCACGGGGATTTTCCGTTCCAACGCCGCAGGAATCATGTATTCCAAGTCCCGTTTCACGGCATTTCTATCCGTGAACGATTTGCCCGCACCCAAGTAGTACGGGCCGGGATCGGTCGATCCCGCATCCACCGCAATCACGTGCGGTTCTTTCGCCAGTCCCGCCAAAAACGACTCCTCGGGGAAACCGTATCCCAAGATTGCCGTAGGCGACAAAACCCTAATTTCGTCCATTTTTTACCTCCCATTTTTAATAATCTATGCGACCTTCCCGCATATAATCCAATATCTTGGATGCAGGTATGCCAGTCCCCTTTGAAACCTCCATCACATTGCAATTCTTTCTGGTACGCAAAAATTCCTTTACCTTGTTAAAATTCTCTTTTTCCAGGTTTATGCAATTTGTGCAATACACTTCATGCTCTGCCGTGAAAATTTTACGACACCTTTTGCAGTTGATTACTCCCAAAAAAATCCCCTCTTTACTATATCGGTCTAGGACAACTCCGCAAGATATGACGAAATCGCCCTCGCTACAATCACAAAAAGCTCAAAAATCTACCTCTTATTATAGTACATTTGCGGGAATATTGCAAACGGGAACCCAATCGCTCCAAAAATAAATTTGGATTGCGGGTTTACTTTAAAACGGCGATGTGTTATAATCGAGTCAGTTGAAATTTTCCGACCTTGCGTGAGCGGTTTTCTGTTTAGAGGCGAAATCTGCTTGAGGGCGGAGTGATGGCGTTTAGCATGAAGGGTGGCATATATGGCTTGCAATATGTACTATGAAAAGGATTGCTCCTTGGATTTTTTGAAGGGGAAAAGGGTGGCTGTAATAGGCTATGGTAGCCAAGGCAAGGCTCACGCATTGAATCTGCATGAGTCGGGGATAGATGTAGTTGTAGGTTTGTATGAGGGTTCAAAATCCATACAGGTAGCCCAAGATGCGGGTTTGCGAGTGGAACTTACCCCTGATGCCGTCAAGATGGCACAGGTTATAATGGTTCTTGTGCCAGACGAATCACAAGCGACCGTCTATCACAATGACATTTTGCCCGCTATGCAGAGCGGCAGCTATTTGGCGTTCGCTCACGGATTTAACATACACTATGCACAAATTACCCCCGAAAAAGATATAAATGTCTTTATGATTGCACCAAAAGGTCCTGGACGCATGGTGCGGAGTACCTATGTTGAGGGTAGCGGACTTCCCGCATTAATGGCGATTCATCAGGATTATACGGGCGACACGAAAGATATTGCATTGGCGTATGCGGCGGGGATTGGTGCGGCACGTATCGGCGTTATCGAAACCACTTTCAAAGAGGAGACGGAGACCGATCTCTTTGGCGAGCAGACCATACTTTGCGGAGGCGTTATCGAACTTATAAAGGCGGGTTTTGAAACCTTGACCGAGGCGGGTTATTCCCATGAAAACGCCTATTTTGAATGTCTACACGAACTCAAACTCATAGTTGACTTGGTAAATAGGGGCGGACTGGCGTTTATGCGAAACAACATAAGCGATACGGCGGAATATGGCGGTTATGTGGCAGGAAAACGCATTATCAACGAAGATGTCAAATCAGCTATGAAAGCCGTTTTGACCGAGGTGCAGGACGGGACTTTTGCCCGCAACTGGATTTTGGAAAACCAAGCGGGCAGACCTGGTTTTAATATGAACAAACGCATTGAAAGTCAGCACCCGATTGAGGTCGTTGGCGAGAAATTGCGGGAAATTGTTATAAAGGACTAGGAATTGCGAATATGGCAATTTTGACCGAATGGAAAGGAGGTATTGGGATGAAACACTATTCAGTAGCGAAAGTGAAACATAAAAACGCCTTGGTAATCGCACTATTGTTTATGGCTGTGGTTATCGCTGTAAAATGGGGAGTCATCGGGTATTACTACGGCAAACATGACAAATAGGGCATAAAGCTAACGACCAGATTGAGCCGATGGAGGATTTTGACTTAGGTCAAAAAGTGGGCAGTGTCATAAACAAGTTGAAATATTACAAACGAGCGGGTCTGGGGGCACGCCTCCAGCGGGGTGTTGCTCTGCAAACGTCTAAACGGTGTCCACTGGACACCAGACGCGGGGCAGAGTCCCACGGTTTTATGACACGACCAGAAAAGTGAAGGAGATGTTACATATGGATCAAAATATGATCGTTTACATGAATGGCGATTATAAGAAACTTGCCGACTCAAAGGTGTCGGTAACGGATCACGGCCTATTATATGGCGATGGTGTATTTGAGGGGATAAGAGCGTACAACGGCAGAGTCTTTAAGCTAGATGAACACGTAAAACGCTTTTTTGAAAGTGCAAAGGCAATATTATTAACAATTCCCTTGACACACGATGAGGTGAAAAATATCGTGCTGGAGACGTGCAAACGCAACAACTTGACGGATGGATATATTCGGTTGGTTGTAACACGCGGCGAGGGCGATTTGGGGCTTTCCCCAACGAAATGCCCCAATCCCTTTGTGTTCTGTATTGCGGCAACGATTAGCCTCTATCCCGAAGAAATGTACAAGACGGGGATAACGGTAATAACTGCCCAACAGCGGCGAAATAACGCAACTATCGTTGACCCGCAAATAAAATCCTTAAACTATCTCAATAACATTTTGGCTAAGATAGAGGCGAATTTTGTTGGGGCACAAGAGGCGATTATGCTATGTCAAAACGGGGTTGTGGCGGAATGTACGGCTGACAATATTTTCATCATAAAAGACGGCGTAATCTACACTCCCCCCGTTTATTGCGGCATACTAGACGGCATTACCCGCAAGACGATAATGGATTTGGCTACCGAAGCGGGTTACACGGTACATGAAAGGGAATTTACGCTCTACAATGTATACAATGCCGATGAGTGTTTCCTAACGGGTACGGGAGCGGAATGTATACCTGTAACTGTCGTGGATCATCGCACGATAGGCTCGGGCAAGGCAGGTCCTGTAACAGAAAAAATACTGGAATTATACAGAAAAATTGTTACGACAACAGGAGATCCTATATAGTATCCCTTACCTCGGTTTTGTTTTCAGCGAACAAAGCCGAGGTTTTTTGTGTTTCCAATTTTGCTTCAACCATTGACAAGCTCATTCGCTGCTGCTATAATATCCGTATGTATTATTTTATAGCTTTAGCAACAGGTGTAGTAATATCCGTCATGATAGCGGTAAACGGCGGTTTGACAGGGGTATATGGCTTATATCTAGCCACAGCCATAATCCACGCCACTGGTCTGATTTTAATATCGACTATAGCATGGATTAAAAAAGATAGGGTGTTTGTCAAACACCCCTGGTTTTTGTACACAGGGGGCTTTATAGGTATTGTAACTATAATGTCCAACAACCTGGCATTTGGTAGAATCAGCCTATCGGCAATACTCGCATTGGGGCTGCTGGGGCAGACCATTACTGGCATTGCGGTAGATCAATACGGATTGCTGGGTATGCCAAAATACTCTTTTAACAAGAGCAAACTCATAGGGCTGATACTGATAATTGGCGGTATAGCCGTTATGATTGATAATGTTGAATTGTTAGCCATGATATTATCCTTTGTTTCGGGCATAAGCATTGTTTTAGCCCGCACGGTAAATGCTAAATTGGCGGATTTGACAAACGCTCGTGTCAGCTCAGTTTATAATTATATCACTGGCCTAATCGGCTCTGTTTTGATACTTGCAATCTTGGGGAGGGACGAACTGTTTTCTGCACAATTGTTTGCTATGCAAGGGAGTTGGTTTATTTATTTTGGCGGAGCGTTGGGTTTATGCGTAGTATTGTTGAGCAATATCACTGTTGTGAAAATATCGGCATTTTATCTCACTATGCTGGTGTTTATAGGGCAAATTTTTGCGGGTTTGTTGATTGATGTTGTACTTTCGGGGCAGCTTTCTATCGAAAATTTGCTTGGAGGCGTGTTTGTGGCGTTCGGCTTGTGCATTTCAATTTATATGGATAGGCGATAGGGAGCCTACACCAACAACCAAGCCGGCAACCACCTCAAAAAAGTCTCCACAAACCCAATAGTTACAGGCACACCCGCCAACACCGGCCTAAACAACATAAACAACGAAACCACAGCACCCGCATAAATAATCGGCACACGAGACTTTTCGGCAAAATAATCTCTAAACATAAACGCTATAAGCAAGACCACAAACGGCAAGCTCGGAAAATAATGGTAGATAAACGTGGCTCGGGACACAAAAATCCACGGCACAAACTGGGCAGCATAGGCTATCAACAGAAATATAATCGTCGGCTCTCTAAAATTTGCCTTTTTCAGAGAAAATACCGCATAAAAAAGTGCAACAATCCCCGTCCACCACACCGCTGGGCTGCCAAAGGAACTTATCCCCTGCCGAACCTCCGCAAAGGGTGCACTCCCCAACGAAAGCGTGGTCGTATAATAGAATATCGGGCGTATGAGCAGCGGCCATTCCCACCAATTCGAGGCAAATGGATGCCCTTCTTCCAGCCCCGCATGATAGGTAAACATATGCACTTGATTTGCCCAAACCATGCTTAAAAATCCCCCGTCAGACTCGCTCGCATACACAAAAGGTATGTACGAAAGCAAATACACCGTCAGCGGTATCGCAATGAAAAAGGCAAAACACCAGCCGAAAGTAATCCACGCATTTCGCCGATTCTGCTTATACAGGGCAAACCAGCTTATAAAAAATATAAACGGCAACCCAATCAAAGCATAAATCCCCTGCCATTTCGAGGCAATCGCAAGCCCGATAAACAGCCCCGAACCCAACAGCCACAGCAACGGCTTGACAAGCGAAGAACCCAGGACCTGCTTTGTATAGATGAACATACACAGGTACGAGGCAATTATAAACAGCGTTACATAGCTGTCAATGGTGGCGATTCTCGTCTGCACAAAGGGCATAAAATCAAAGGCAAAGACCACCGCGGCAAACATTCCCCAAAAATGCGATTCAAACATCGTTTTCCCGAACAAATACATAAGCGGAATCATCAAAACCCCCGCCAAAGTCCCCGCAAACCGCCAGCCGAAAGGGGTCATGCCAAAGGCACTTATCCCCATTGCAATAAAATTCTTGCCCATGGGCGGGTGGGTCGTCTCAAAAACCCGCAATCCGTGCAGAAATTCATAACCCGTTCGTGCGTGATAAATTTCATCAAAGTAGGTAGAATTCATAAAGCTCGCCATTCTCGGCACTAAATTCTGCTCGTCGAAAAGCACTTCCGCACCCTCTGTAAGGATATGTAAAGGTTGCAAAAGTGTCCCATTTCCGTCTCTAAACGCCACTTCCTGCAATCTCAATCCTTCGCTAAACGGCATTATTTGGGCGAATCGTATCAAAGTATTAACCGTCTGTTCGCCCCAGGAAAAGACCTCCACATTACTTATATGTGCGGAATAGTGCCAATCATCGCCATCAAGCGACCCAAACAGCATAAAATCGATTTCCCGTCTAGCGCCCTGCATAAATTGAAATTGCGAAACAAAGACTTCCGTACCAAAGTCAACGATAACAGCATCGCCAAATTCCCAAGTAGTTTGCGGGCTTTCCCGATTTCCCAAATTATAGAACGCCAAAAACGCATAAATCACGACTAGTGCCACTATTTGCAAAATTTCTACGTGTTTCTTTTCCATTTTTTACCTACTTTCGATTTGAAGAGATTAAGACCTTGGGGCTCTGCCCCAAACCCCGCAAGGGGGCTAGCCCCCTTGACCCCCAACATTCGTTATTTTTTGGCTATCGATTTCTCCTCAATCGCTACAAATTTGCAACGATTAACGGGAATCCAACCAAACTTGCACCCCGTATCTCTCTGCGCGGAAGGATAACAAGCCTAGCCACGGGACTAACCCGCGACTTTAATTTCCTCTATCTCGTCCCATAGCGTGAAGAAAATTAATTCCTCCCCCTTTTCTATTTCCACGACCAAATCTATGTCGGAATCATCTCTGTGTTCCCCTCTTGCATAACTTCCAAACAAAGCAGCCCTTTTTATAGGGTATTGCTTTAATACTGAGTTGACATTATTTATAATATGTTCTGTTGACAATGGATTTCCTCCTTGTATAGCGGGGATTTGTCGAAATTCATGGTTGCGTTATAAAATCCTTGGGCTCTGCCCCAAACTCCGCCACTTTGAAAAGTGGACAAATTTTAAATTTCTTCTTGGATTTTGGAAGGTTATTCGTTGTCGGGTAGGGTTTCTACGTATTTTTTTAGCCTTTCCAAATATTCTCCAACGGTCTCTCCTTCTTGCGGCAAGGTTGAGTCGTCTTGTGAAAATACCTTTTCTCTTTTTCTATCGTCCATTCTCTTTTCAGTCTCCGCTCGGCAGATCAACCACCTCATCATTTTCAACCTCAACCGCCAAAAGTCGATTTTTGGGATTCTTAAACCTGAAACATCTTTGGAAAATCCCCGCATCTTTGAATTTCCTAGGCACTAGGACAGCCATTTTATTTGACATCGACCAGCCAAAATCAAACCACCCCAAAACATTCATTCCAAGCAAAATACTGTTTTGGAACTCGGGGCGCATTGTGCCCACCGCCACTCTTACCCCGCCCAATTCCTCTGTGCCCAGCTTGAAAGAGGGGATAATTGTACTAACCCCAATTTCTCGGCTGTTTATCCCTATGATAGCGATTTTTGCCTCATCGGTTATCTCGAAACCTAATTCTTCAAACAGCTGTGGAGAGATTGTCGTCATTACACAGCCGCAGTCGATTATTAACTCGCAAGCCTGGTATTCCCCCTCTTTGTTTAGAATAAATACCTCCGATATAATCTTAGTATCCCGCAGAAAAAATGGTAATCTAATCGTCTTCATACGAAATTACCTCCACAATGCCGCTCCCGATAAAATCGCCGAATCCCGCAAAATTCTTATAAGCCCACGAGCCTGAGTACAGTCCTTGATTTTTTAGAGTCCTAGCCTCTTTATATACATTATCCATGCTCGGATCGGCTACGACAACCCTGCCCGCCAAAAACCTTGTCGTTTCGTCTCTTTCGCAATCAATTACGCACACGCATTGCCCATCAAATTCCTTCTCCATCTCCGAATATGTGTATCTTTTCGGCTTCTGTATAATCATTTTGAACCCCTCCTTGCTGACTTTGTATTGACCTGATTGTATCATAAGGGAGTCCGATTTGTCAATATTTGTCTAGCCGCCTTGTGCGAATGTAGTCGAAAATTATCGCAATATGTCTGATTTTTTGAAAAAATTGACAATGCTGAGTTAGCTGTGGTACGATAACACACCAACCCTCACCCCCCACCCCTATAAACCACCACCCCCTCCCCATAAAACCCCAACCACCCAACTCCCCCACCAAAAAACCGCACAGAACTCCGACCAACCTCATCCCCACTACCAACCCCCAACACCGAAAAAGCATTTTCAATAACATCATAAAAAATCACATACTCATCAGACAAAATATAAATATACCCACCACCAATAAAAGAATACGTTATCGGATTAACAGGCGTTATCATGGGAATTGTAACAACCGCCCCATCATCAACAAAAACTATCCGACCCGTCTCAACCAACGGATCACCCCCAAAATAATCAACCACCAAAACCCCATCCGCCCCATTTACATACTCAATCCTATCGCTAAGACTAAGCAACCGCCGATACTCGCCAGTCAAAAACGAGTAAAAATACACGCTACTCCGTCCGTCCAGCTCGATAACCTGAAAATAAATCCCATAACGCCCACCGCCAGCGTACATCGGCAACCTACCTATAAATAAGCCGTCTTCAACCGTAAACTCATTGCTCACAACTATATTCAAATGGCTCAAAATATCTCGGCTCGGACTCGCCAAATCCTCAAAATTGATATACCCCAAAATATAGGCGTTATCCAAAATAAAATTGAGTATGATATAATCCTGCGAATACGCTATTATGGGCATTTGAGGGCTGTGTATCAAATCATGCTGTGCAGACCAACCAGTACGTTCCAAACGCTCAACCTCTCCTGTATCGTCTATCGTCCACCTATCTTGCCCATAATGAAATACAACAACTCCTTGATGAATCCAACCCTCAAAAAAACTGTACCACGCAAAATCGTCAAAAAAATTTATATTGTGGGCGAAAGAAAAACCGCCAAAGAAAGAGCCGATTGAACCAGACAAGCCATAATCAATGACATTTTCGGCTAAATTTATTCTCGATAACGCTTCGGTATATCCCTCGTGAGGATTTCCGTCATGTCCTCCATCAAGTTCGGGATTTAACGATAGCACATATAATTCCGTCTCGGTAAAGGCGACTAGGTCAAATATAAGCGACAAAAATCTAGTCTCGTCAATAATTTCGTGTGGGTCTAACTCTCGATTAGGTTGAGGAAGCAGGAAATTAAGTTCAAGTGTCTCGTCCAAAACAATCCTTTCAACATTCCAATCCCTCTCCACCACCCTAGCCTCAATCATCTCCAAATCACTATCCCAAAGAACCCCGCCGCACCCCTGAAAAATCAAAACAACCAGCAATACAAATAATTTTTTTACCATTTTTTCCATAGCCCCCCCAACAGAAAAGACTAGGGCAAAACCCTAGCCTTTTCAATCTAACTATCCTATATCTCAGCCGCCATACGCTTGTAAGCCGCCAAACGCCGCTTCGCATCATGCTCCGCTGCCTCGAACAACTTATGCGCCGCATCTGGGAAATCACGCTCCAACGCCGTGTAACGTCCCTCGCCCTTGATAAAGTCTTGGAAACTAGTTGACGGATCTTTGGAATCCATTTGGAACGGATTCTTTCCTTCCGCCGCTAAGGCTGGGTTGTATCTCCATAAATGCCAGTAACCTGCTGCTACCGCATCTTTTTCACGTTGCTGTGCCTTTAATCCCCCCTTGATGTGATGTGCTAAACATGGTGCGTAAC
Organism: Turicibacter sp.; assembly: GCA_009778175.1. Taxonomy (GTDB): domain Bacteria; phylum Bacillota; class Clostridia; order Lachnospirales; family WQUN01; genus WRKH01. Next base: position 3,353 of record WRKH01000298.1, on the reverse strand, counting down.
ACAACACAACCGATGGGCCTGGATATGCTTCTGCTTCTTGTATCGCCTTTAACGTCTGAGCCTGATTTGCACCCATTGCCACGCTGGCAACGTATACGTAACCGTAACTCATACAGATTAAGCCCAAATCTTTCTTGCTTATCTGCTTGCCCGCAAATGCGAATTTGGCTGTCGATGCCGTTGGGGTCGCTTTACTGGACTGTCCGCCTGTGTTGGAATATACTTCCGTATCCAATACCAACATATTTACGTCCTCGCCAGTTGCAATAGCATGGTCGAGACCACCGAAACCGATGTCATACGCCCAGCCGTCGCCGCCGAACGCCCATACGGACTTCTTCACTAACACATCGTCCTCTTTGGCAATATGCTCGTAAAGTTCTCTAAACTCGCAACTGCAAGAAGAACCGCAATGTTCAATGGCTTTTTTGTTGGCGACACGTAATTTTTCCGAAGTCTCCTTCGTTTTTGTGCCGTCGTTAAAGCTGTCCAACCACGCCTTGCCAGCGGCTTGCAACTCTTTGAGTTCTGCCGCTCCGCCGAGGTCAGCATTGACTACTTTGCTCACAACTTCGTGCATTTTATCACGGCGTTGTTTTACCGCATATTGAAGACCTAGCGAAAATTCAGCTGTATCTTCAAAGAGCGAGTTTGCCCATGCAGGCCCATGTCCAGCTTGGTTCTTTGTGAATGGCATCGACGGTGCAGAGCCGCCCCAAATCGAGGAACAACCTGTTGCATTACCGATGTACATTCTGTCGCCAAACAGCTGTGTAATCAACTTAGCATAAGGCGTTTCGCCGCAACCTGCACACGCGCCCGAGAACTCTAAGAGCGGTACTTCAAATTGCGTGCCTTTTACGTTGCCCACGCCGATTGGGTTTGGCTTTTCTTTCAAACTCATGGAATACGTCCATTTTACCTGCTCTGGAATTTGACTTTCCACAGGCTCCATGGCAAGTGCTTTTGTCTTTGCTGGGCAAACACGTACGCACTCTTCGCAACCGTAGCAGTCCATCATGGAAATGCTCAAATTGAAATCGTATTCTTCGTAACCTTTCATGCCCTTTAATGTCTGATAGCCCTCTGGTGCGTTCTTTTTCTCCTCTTCGGTCAATAAGAACGGACGAATCGTGGCGTGCGGACAAACATAAGAACATTGGTTACATTGGATACAATTTTCGGCAATCCAACGAGGTACGTGGGTCGCAACCATGCGTTTCTCGTAAGCGGCTGTGCCTTGTGGGAACGTACCGTCTTCACGCCCTTTGAACGCACTAACTGGCAAGTAGTCGCCTTTAACAGCGTTGATTGGCATAGCCACGTTTTTGATGAAGTCGGGTACATTCAACTCGGCTGGCTCTGGGATTGCGATATTTGCCCATTCCGCAGGCACTTTGAACTCACGGAATTTGTTTACGCCAGCGTCGATAGCATCGTGGTTCTGTTTTACCACGTTTTCGCCGTAACGTCCGTAAGACTTCGCAGCCGCATCTTTCATGTGCTTGACCGCTGTGTCTATGGGAATAATTTTTGTGAGTGCAAAGAAAGCGGATTGTAAAATCGTGTTTATGCGGTGTCCTAATCCGATTTCTTCTGCCAAGTGAACGCCGTCAATCAGGTACACTTTAATCTTGCGTTGTGCCAAATCCCTCTTCATGGCGGCTGGCAATTTTTCGGCTAACTCCTCGTCTTTCCACAAGCAATTTAATAGGAAAGTACCGCCCTCTTTGATTTCGGAAATCATATCGTATTTATCGACATATGAGGGGTTATGGCAAGCGGCAAAATCAGCCGTTTTTACCAAGTAAGGCGAACGGATGGGTTGTTTGCCGAAACGCAAGTGGGATTGAGTGATACCGCCCGATTTTTTGGAATCGTAGGAGAAGTAGGCTTGCGAGTACATATCCGTTGCATCGCCGATGATTTTGATAGCGTTTTTGTTGGCGGAAACGGTACCGTCGGAGCCCAGACCCCAGAATTTGCAGCTCATCGTATCGGAAGGGATAACGTCCACATATTTGCCCACGTTGAGCGATCTATGTGTAACGTCGTCTTCGATACCCACGGTGAAGTGGTTGATAGGCTTGGCTTTTTTCATGTTATCGAAAACGGCGATAATTTGAGATGGGAACACGTCTTTTGAGCCTAAACCATAGCGGCCGCCCACGATAGTTGGGATGTGAGTAGGTGCTTCTTCAAGGAAAGCGGTACAAACGTCCAAGTAAAGGGGTTCGCCGAGCGCGCCGGGTTCTTTGCAGCGGTCGAGAACGGTAATTTTCTTCGCACTGGCTGGAATGGTGCTAAGCAGGTGTTTTATCGAGAAAGGACGATAGAGATGTACATTAACCATGCCGACCTTTTCGCCCTTGTTATTCAAGTAGTCGATGGTCTCTTCAATCGTATCACAGACAGAACCCATAGCGACGATGATGTGTTCAGCGTCTGGGTGGCCGTAATAGTTGAACAACTGATAGTTGCGACCAGTCATTTTGTTGATTTTCTTCATGTTCTCTTCAACGAGAGCAGGGAGGTTATCATAGAATGGATTGCTTGCCTCTTTCGCCTGGAAGAAAATATCGGGGTTTTGAGCAGTACCGCGCAAAACTGGGTGTTCAGGGTTCAGAGCGTTATCACGAAAGCGTTTAATGGCGGCGTGATCTACGATTTTATTTAGCTCGTCATAATCAAGCATTTCAACCTTCTGCATCTCGTGGGAGGTACGGAAACCGTCGAAGAAATGCAAAAACGGCACACGTCCTTGGATTGCAGACATATGAGCCACAGCGCCCAGATCCATAACCTCTTGTGGGTTGGTGGACGCAAGTAGTGCAAAGCCTGTTTGACGACACGCCATAACATCGGAGTGGTCGCCAAAGATGGACAGTGCGTGGGCAGCCACGGCGCGGGCACTCACATGGAGTACGCCCGGCAGGAGTTCGCCCGCCATTTTGTACATATTGGGGATCATGAGAAGTAGACCTTGGGAGGCAGTGTAGCTAGTGCCAAGTGCGCCGCCTTGGAGAACACCGTGCATAGTGCCAGCGGCACCAGCTTCGGATTGTAGTTCAGCGACTCGCACCGTTTGCCCAAAGATATTCTTCATACCCTTTGCAGCCCATTCGTCCACGTGTTCCGCCATATTGGAGGACGGAGTAATGGGGTAGATACCAGCAACCTCGGTAAATGCGTAGGAAATGTACCCAGCAGCCTCGTTGCCGTCAATTACTTTTACTTTTTTTGCCATTCAACAAGCTCCTTTCAAGCTTAAAAAATTCTGCATACAACTTACTTTAACATATTTTTTTTTTGGTGTCAATGTTTTTTTGAAAAAATTTTAAAACCGTGGGGCT
>WRKH01000297.1 GCA_009778175.1 Turicibacter sp. | reverse complement strand
ACAACGGCATAATGATCAACGGCAAGCCCATTTACAACACGTACTCCACGATGTCATTCCTTGACGGAATCGACTACAAATGCTACTGGACAATGAGTGGAATAATGGACACAATAGCCGATCTAACAAACGACAGCAGACGAAAAGAAATCACAAGAATGCTCGGCGGCGAAAAAATGGCAATAACCCTAGAAGAACGCATTTCGCTCCTAGATTTGCTGAACAACCCAGGCGACGAGGATTTCTACTCGTTGGTCGTGCAGGCGGGCTATTTATCCGTGGAAAAACTATCCGCCGAATCCTCAAAAATGCTTCTATCTATCCCAAATATCGAACTTATGAAAGCGTGGAAAGATTTTATCTTGAAACGAGTGTTCCGTATGTCGTCAAGGTACGTGCGATCGATATTCGAGAACAGCGATAATCTGCCGCTTTTCGCCAAGGATTTAGAACGAATAATAACCGACCGCTTATCTCAGAACGATTTAGGTTCGCTAAAAGGCGAGGACAGAAAAAAAGTTCCCGAAATCCTCTACCACGTATTCTTGCTAGGCTTGCTCTGTGCGGACGGGTATACTCAACGAAAATACCCACTCTCCAACCGAGAGAGCGGCGACGGTCGTTTCGACATTTTCATCGAACGAGCGGAGGGGAATTTTATGTTCGAGTTAAAATCCTCGAAAAATCTAAAAAGTCTCGAAAAGGACGCACAATCCGCCTTGGAGCAGATAACCGCCAAACGCTACGGTGCTGAAAATGATGCAAAACGGCTTGTCAAAGTCGGCATAGCTTTTGTGGGAAAGACTTGTAAGATTTTATGCGAAGAAAAAATTTCGACAACTTGACTAAAAACTAAAAAAGAGAGGTTTCCTAAAACCTCTTTTTTGTTGCAAAAAATTAAATAAAACTCCCAAACATGGTCAAAATACTGGTCAATCAAATCAAAAAACCCGCCAATCATCAGCCTTTTTATTCACCTCCCGCAAACACTAAACTTTTGCGAAAAACCACGAAAGGGTAAGATGACAAAGTTAAGCGTGATTATCCCGATGTACAATGTTGGGGAGTATGTTCGGCGGGCGGCGGAGAGTGTTGTAAGTGAGCGGGTTGAGGGGTGGTTGGAGGTTATCGCCGTGGATGATGGTAGTACAGACGATACAATCCCCATCTGCGAAAAGAGTTTCGGAAACTTCTCAAACTTTCGACTAATAAAGCAACCCAACACCGGCCCAGGCGGAGCAAGAAACACAGGCATAACCGCCGCAACAGGGGAATATATCATGTTCCTGGACGGGGACGATTTCCTGCTGCCAAACGCCTTACAAAATATCCTCGCCCTTTTAGAAAAAGAAAAGCCGACCGTACTATTCGGCAGATACCTACGCTGGGTAGACGGCGAAGGGCTAATCCCCGCCAAACAAGCGGATTTCCAGCCCTCCGAAAATTTGACCATAACGGAGTACATCCTAGGCGTATTCCCCGAGCCGTCATGGAACTCGGCTTGGCGGTACGTGTGCAAGAGAGATTTTATCCTTGAAAACGAACTATTCTTCGCCCCGACAATGTACTGCGAGGATATGAAATGGGTGTTGGAGCTGTTGGGGAAGTTGGAGGAGACGGCGGGGAAATTGGCGTTCTTGCCAGAGCCGTTTTATGCTTATAATTACCGCCGCACAGGCTCGATTATGAATAGCACTAGCCCCAAGCGGATTTTAGACTTGACCGCAATCATCGCCGAGATGTTGCCGAAATACCGTGAACGCCCGATTGTCTGTCGGGAACTCATTTGGCAGGTGTTTTACTATATTAACGAATATTGCACGTTTACGAAGAATGAACGCCAGCTGATTTTTGCGGGATATTTGCGGGTTTTGCCGATGTTTGGGCTTGCAGATAGCGGATTTTATAGCTTTATCGGCAAGATTCGGTGGCGGTGGCTGTTTTATTGGCTGTCGATTGGGTTGTTTGTTGGGAAGTTGGCTCGGCGGACGATAATTAAAATATGGCAAGAAAAAGCCCAAAGTGCCGATTAGACGGCTAAGGGCAAACTTTCTAGGTTGCTAGACATTGCTACAATGCTCAACCTAATTCGTAACTCAACAAAATGTGAAAAGAGGAACAAAATGAAACCAAAAGCACTAATCTTCGGGGCAGGAGCAATCGGCAGAACGCTATTCCCCGCAATATCAAAGGAATACCACGTTGTCGGCTTTTTAGACAATAACCCGCTACTAGTTTCAACCTCGGGGATGAATCTGCCCGTCTACGAACCCGCCGCAGGATTAAAGCAAAACCATGATTTTGTCATTATAGCCTCGCTGTCGGGCGTTACACCGATAACCGAGCAACTCCTTAACTTAGGCGTGGAACATGGCAGAATTATCACAAAATTCGTAACCGTATCCGTGGAGTCGAGAATCTCGTTTTTGGAACGCCTAGCGGAACTGTTTCACGAAAACAACATACCTGGCAATGTGGCGGAGGGCGGCGTATTTCAAGGGCATTTCTCAAAAGAGATTAACCGTGTTTTCCCCGATAAAAAATTGTATCTGTTCGACACATTTACGGGTTTTGACGAACGAGACGTAAATTTGGATTTTAGCAAAAATTACTCCAGTCTAGGAGCGGGGCATTTGAATATAACCAACGAAGATGCAGTAATGGCGGTTATGCCGTACCCCGATTACTGTATCGTCCGCAAAGGCTATTTTCCCGAAACAACGGCAGGATTGGAAGACGAGACTTTCTGTTTCGTGAATTTGGACTTTGACCTGTACAAGCCCATTTTGGCAGGTTTGGAATATTTCGCACCACGCATGGTCAGCGGCGGGATTATCCTAATCCACGACTATTTTTCCACGGAATTTTTGGGTGTGAAAGAGGCACTCGCGGATTTCTTTGCTGAGAATGACAACCGCCCGATTTTCCCGATTGGGGACGGGATTAGTATTGGGATTATTTTTTGAAATTACCGATTGGAGGTAAGGCATTTTGGACAACCGAAACGAGCAAAACGCAGAAGAAAAGATTGCAATAGCCCTGTCGAACCTGCAAACACAAGTCGGCAATTTAAGCGAAGACATCAACGCCCTTAGCGTCCAAATAAAGAGTCTCCGCAATAAAAATCGGCAAAAATCCCACCGAAAAAGCCGACTTAAAAATCTATTAAAAATCTTGGCGAGTTGCCTAAAATTTTTCCCACTACTGCTCTGCGGAGAGGTAAGGATACGGGAAGTTATCCGCAAAATCCGCATAAAACTAGAACGCTGCACATCGGTCGAAAAGGTGCTGCGTGAACTGTGGAAAGTCGATGCCATATATTTTGAATTTACCAAAATTAGAACCATTGAAATAGCCGATTTTTCTAGAGTTTACTCCATAAAATACGCAAATAGCACTGAAATCGAATTAACGAAACATATTTGCAAGGCGGCTAATTCCAATATTACAGGCAACAAAATGCCCGACCATAATATACAAGAGCATATCGACAAAATCTCCACTGCCTGGCTGGAAGATATGGAAACATTGGCAATAGCTGGCGGAATGTTCGTACTTGCCTATGAAATCAGACAATGCTTGATTAAAAAATTGAAAAAAATCTATCCTCCTGGGAAAAAGGTCAGATGGTTTGATATAAGGCGTATGTACGCAATGCACATGAGCGTTGGCGATTTTGAAAACGCCACTCAGGTGCTTACTAAATGCAATAAAATTTGGAAATATCGCTACCGTCCATTGTGGAATGAGTTATATGCACTAACCCGCCCCCCAAGCGAAAATGCCCTAAATGCCACGCTAGACACATTAGATTTGCAATCAACCGACAGCGATTTTTTAAAGTTGATAAAGGGCAAAACTGTTGCCGTTCTCGGACCTGCACAGGGCGAGTTGGACGTTCAAGAGGTGCAGGATTTCGATATAAAAGTAAGAATAACCTTTCGGGGCATGGGCTTTTTGGACGAAACCTCTCAAAAATTAGGAGTAGACGTTTCCTACTATAATCTGATGAACGCAAGGGCGTTAAATGCGTCTGGCAATGTTACTTTCTTGCGGAAACTAAAAATGGCCTGCTTTAAGATTGGAATTGCTTGGGATTGGCAGAAAGATCTGGTGCTACGGGGCAAAGCTCGGGGAATGTTGGGTAGAAGCGGTGTTGTGCAGTTCAAAGGCTCTGGGAATATGTTGCAAAATCTGCTGCTGGATTTATTTCATTTTGCACCCGCCAAAATAAAAGTGTTTAACATGAATTTATTTTTGGCTAAAATCGGCGAACGCTATCAAAGCGGCTATTACGCACTCGCCGAGGAACAAGAACAAAAACTAACCTCATACACTTTCGTGCTTCACAACTTGATTAGCAATTATGAAATAACAAAAATGTGGTATGATGCGGGTTATTTTGAGGCGGATGCACAATTGACTGAGATTTTGGAACTCGGTACGCATGAGTATTTGGCTCGTATGGAATCGCTGTATTCAGGGAATTTTGCAGAATAAATCTTGTATCGCAAAGGAGACAATTATGAAAATTACGGCACTACTCACGGGGCGTGGCAACAACTCGCTACCCGACAAGAATGTTTTGGAGGTTTTGGGGAATCCAGTAATGTTTTATCCTGCAATCGCCGCCAAAAATTCGCCCGTGATAACAGACTGGTATTGCAGCAGCGAAAACGAAAAGATACTGAACACGGCGGAAGTCCTCGGTTACGCCCGCATAGTTCGCCCGATGGAATACGCTCTGCCGACTTCACAGCACGAAGACTGTATTTTACACGCTTTGGAGGTCATGGAGCAGCTGGGCAAACTGCCCGACATTGTCGTTGTGCTGTTGGCGAACAATGTGGCTGTAAAATCCGAATGGATTACCGATTGCGTGGAAATAATGCAAGCTGATATGACAATAACCGCCGTTGTGCCAGTGGTGGAAGATTTGGATCATCATCCGCTCCGTGCAAAAGGCTTGAACGCAGACGGCACGCTCTGTATGTACGAAAAAAACGTAACAGGAAAAGTTTCGACAAACCGCCAAGATTTGCCACCTTGCTATTTTTTGGCACATAATTTTTGGGTGCTGAATGTGGAGTATCTGCGGTCGGGTAAAACTGGGCAGTTGCCGTGGCGATTCATGGGCGATGTTATCCGCCCGTATATCGTGGACGATACGATTGACATTCACGTTGAGCGGGATTTGCTGATTGCCAAGATTTGGCTGGAAGAAAATGGCATTATGAGAGGGAGCGAATGAATCTATTTTTAACGTGCTCGGTCGGTGCATTATACAGTGTGCATGATTTAATAGCACAAGAAAGCCTATCGCCCAATAAACTGATTATCTTTTCGGATCCCGATGTTAATCCCGAAATGATAGAACAGATATTACGCAATGCAGATACTGACCTGTTTACACAAATTGAAGTATTTGAAATGACTGAAAAAATATGGAGTTTTAGGCGAAAAACCATACGAAAAATCCGCAGCATATTCATAGACCTGTTGGACAAACACGATTTCAAAAAAATTTTTATAGATTTAATCGAGGCACATTATTGCCTGTTGGCAGAATTAGCCAAGGAGCGGAATATTGAGTTGAACCTGTACGAAGAAGGCTTATACACATATCATCCTCTCTTTCCCTCTCACAAAAAAACGAGTGTAAAATTTACCGTTCGTGCTGCATTGCATGAATTTTTGGACTGGAGAAAGCCTACATTTTCGCCATTAAGAGCGGCTGTAAAAATCTTGGGCAGTTTTTTCAGCTATCCACAGAAGTTGAAAATCCGCAAGATTTTCTTCCCGAAGAATCTACAAAGCGTTTTCGGTAAAATTCGGGATTTTAGCAATATTTACGTTGTTTTCCCCGAAAAAGCAAGACAGATATATCGGGCAGAAAAATACGTAAAATTAGTGCTGAAATACAGAATGAACCCGAAGAAACAGAGGAAAATCGACAAAAAATTAAGCGAAATAGTATTCGAGCCAACCGACATCATCTACATTGACAATGAATTTGGATTGGAGAGCCACATATCGATAGTGCTTTCGTTTTTTGCGGAGAAGTACAAAAATCGCAGAATTTACATAAAATTGCATCCGAAATCGAAGAGCAAAGAGGCGTTTCTCGCACTTGCCAAAGACGAAAATTTAGACATTCGGCTGATAGATTTGGGGGATATTGAAGTGCCAGCGGAGTATATTTTGCAAGCAAGAGGGGCAAAAAATATTTGCGGCGTTTTTTCAAGCACTTTGGTGTATGCTAATGAATGTTTAGAAGATGTGAACGTGGTAAGTTTTGCCAAATATTATAGCAGAATGGCAGAGCAAGCGGGTGCAGACGAGAAGACAATGAATTTTATAGAGTATATGGCAGGGCATTTGAGGGCATTTGACATTGAATGAAAATATAGTTTCGGTGTAGTGAATGGGTAAAGTAGGCAAAATGCTTGTAAAAAGCGACCCTCGTCCCTGCAGGCGAACGTCTTTGACTATGGTTGTGTGCTGCAAAATTAGTTTACGGGTTGGTTTTTAGGGAAAGTATGATTTCAATGGGAAGTTTAGTTGCCTGTGTTATTTTATCAACAGGCATACCCATATCTAATAGCCTTGTAGCTGTTGCGATTGCTTTTTGCTCACGCCCACGCTCCTCAGCCGCCATAAACATCCCCTCCTGCCGCATAGCCCCGAGCTGCCAGCTTATAAACCTATCCCGTTCCTCGGGGGTGGCGGAGAAATAATCGAAACGCTCGCAAAATTGCTTGTAACCCTCGTCTTCATCTAAGAACGCTTTTAAATGTGGTTGCATTTGCAGTACCTCCGTTGGATTGTAGCTGGTGCAGTATGAAAACTTTAAGGAGTGATTTTTAAGGAAAGTATGATTTCAGCGGGAAGTTCGGTTGCAAATATAATGTCCTCGATAGAATATCCTCTCGATAACATTCTTGTAGCCGTTGCGATTGCTCCTTGTTCAAGCCCACGTTCAAGACCACGTTCAAGACCTTGTTCAAGACCTCTTGCAAGGCCAATTTCAATCCCACGCTCCTCAGCCGCCATAAACATTCCCTCCTGCCGCATAGCCCCGAGCTGCCAGCTTATAAACCTATCCCGTTCCTCGGGGGTGGCGGAGAAGTAATCGAAACGGTCGCAAAATTGCTTGTAGCCCTCATCTTCATCTAAGAACGCTTTTAACTGTGGTTGCATTTGCAATACCTCCTCTATGGTTTTGCCCTGTATGTGGGCGGCGTACAATGTGTAACACCAGCAATACAAGCCGTCCTCAAAATCTGGCGGCATATCCAGAACGGCGGGCAACTGGATATTGTAACCGCTAAAATTAGGGATTGCCACCACCTGTGGCGATTTTGTATATAAAATCTTAAACGGTTGCACTAACTCGCTGTTATCCTTGCGAGCGGGATACGCCAACAAGTTAATCGATATAATTTTGGGCATTCTCGCCGCCATCTGCTGATGTGAGTCGCCCTTGCGGGATTTGTTGATTACCTTATGCGAAAAACTAAGTAGATTCCGTTGCAAAATAGCACTGTCGGGGTATACTTGCACCTCGACTATTGCCTCGGTTTGCTTGGTATATTCTACATCGATATCCACTCGGCAGCCACGAGCGAATGGATCTTCATGCGTGTATTGCGGCGTTACGTTTAGGATTTTGCCGATTGTTTCGCCGTCCGTTGCCAGGATTCTGCGGATTAAACTATCCGCCGCTTTGCCCGCTACCTCTACATTGGCGAATATTGCACTTATGACGGGGTCTGCCAATGGGGAAACTACATCTGGATAAAATTGTGCCATACCTTCACTCCTCACAAATCCATTCTAACGGATTTGAAAGAAAAAGTCAAAAAATTTTACAGATTGAAAAAGGAGTTATTCCAATGAAAACAAACGAGTTTGTAAAAACCGAATTTTCGCCGTTTTTAAGCATTTGTATACCAACGTACAATAGAAGTGCCTTGGCGTATCGTTGCGTTATGTCAGCTTTGGAATTTCCGCATGACGACATTGAAATTGTCGTATGCGATAACGGCTCGGACGACGATACATTTGAAAATTTGAGTCAAATAGACGATGTACGATTGAAATTGTTCAAAAATAACGTGAATATGGGCTATAAATATAATGTTATCCGAGTGGCAAAAGAGGCGAATGGGCGTTTTTGTATGCTGTGTAGTGATGAGGATTTGATTGTACAGGCAGGTTTGCTTGAATTGCTTGAATATTTGAAAGCAAATGCAGACATTGCCGTAATGGGAGTTTCCGTCAAAAAATATGATAATTCATATTTTGCAAAATATGAACATACGACTTTTGCGGCGGGTTTTGAGGGATACAGGGCTTGCGAGACGTTTCGATATATAAGCGGCGTTGTTTTTAATAGGACGTATATCGATTTTGACAATATCACTTTAAAAAGTAAAAAATATTTGTCCCTATATGTCCATAAAACCTTAGCGCAATTAGCCGCACTGAAGGAAATGTGCGTTTTTTCTGAAATAACCCCTATTGTCTATACCTGCGAAACATTCGTATTATTGCAACCCTCCGATGCAGAAAGTGCGAAAAATCTTACACATCATAAATCTTTGACATATACCGGCAAAAATTTGATTAAAATATTGAAAAATGTTAGCAAGAAAACCGCAAAAATCGCAAAAATCGCAAAAATCGCAAAAATGTCCTTTAACGAACCCGAGGCTCGCAAGAACCAGTATAAGGAATATATAAAACAGGCGATAATTGTAAATTTTCCCCGCAACCAACAGCAAGCAATCAGATTGTTCTATTTCTGTAAATTTTGCCAACAAACACAAAGCTATTTCAAAACCAAAGTTTACGAAAATTTTTATACGCCGCGTGCCAATATGTATAAAAAACTTAACAAAAAGAATAACTTCAAAAAATTGCAGGCATATTATTTGATAATGCTTAATCGGACTCTAAAATGGACATTGGGCGTTGTTCACAAAAAAGACAGGACGTTTTGGAAGATGTTGTATAAGGCGGTTAATTGCGTGTTTAACGGGAATAATTTGGATTTTCGACAAATAAAATCCATGCAGAAAAATGAGATAATTCGCCTAAATTATGCGGTAATCCGAGTTATGGGTATGTATAAATTGAATAGCGGATTAAACGCCATTCATTTTGCCGAAAACCTTACCCTTTACAAACTCTACAAACAAGCCAAATACTCCGAAATTCTCGCCACTGCACCAAACGCCATTTATCATTATTATTGGCACGGCAAGGTTTACCTATTGCAAGAGAACGAAACTGCCACCATTGCCGCCTTTGAGCAATATATTGCTATTTATGAGGACGGTTTCAAGTTAAATCGGATTTTTCGGCTAGCGAACAGGGTAATCGGCAGGTTGCCAAAAGTGCTAAGAAAACGCATCCGCAAATTTACCCCAAAATACGACTTCCTTTTCATGCCGACCACAGGCTTTAATGACGTAAGTCAAATATATTACGAACTTGGCAGGTTGTACGCCAAAGATAACCCTCAAAAAGCCCGCAAATATCTAAAAAAATGCAAAAAATTACTAAAAAGTCTAGCCGAGCCTCGCCATATAAAAGCGGAGGCGTTATTGGAAGAGTTGAGGAAATCCAAAGAAAGCGAGGAGCAACCATGAAAACCGCAATAATAACAGGAGCAACAGGTTTCATAGGAACGCATTTAGCGGAGACGCTACTGGCAAACGGCGTGGAAGTCTACGCCCTCTGCCGAGCAGAAAGCCGCATACAAAACTTGCTAGCCGCCGCCAAAGTCATCTACAACACCGCCGATTTGCAAAAAGCGGACGTACTCTACCATGCAGCATGGGCTGGCGGAGTAGGCAATAACCGCACAAATGCCGCTCTCCAAGCGAAAAACGCCATTTTAACCTTACAAGCCCTCGAAACAGCCCATTCCCTCGGAGCGAAATTTGTCGGTATCGGTACAATAAAAGAGCGTATTTACACGCATATCATGGAATCTACGGCATTTGGCAGCTCGAATTTTTATATCCTAACCAAACATTTTTCCTATGCGGCGTGTAATCAACTGGCGTACAGCTTAAACGCCGATTTTGTGTGGTGTCAAGTTAGCCATTCAATCGGCAGAAATATGGATTTAGAACTGTTTATCGGCTATGTTATCTCGAAATTTATCAAAGGCGAGCCGTTAGAACTAGGCGAAGGTAAGAATTTTATTGATATTGTCGCAATCGAAGATGTGGCGAACGCTTTGTATTTGGCTGGATTTAGCGAAACGCCCAAACGCCAATATTACATCGGTAGCGGACAATCTCGCACGGTGCGTGAATATGTCGAAGAAATCCGTGATGTCTTGGGTGTGGACACGCCGCTCACATTCGGCGGTCGCCCTGACGATGGATTGGTCTTCAAACGAGAATGGTTTGACATCAGAGATATTGCCCATGATTTAGGCTTTTCCCCACAAATCAGCTTTGAACAGGCGGTGCTAAATACAGCAGCGTGGATACAAGAACAAAAATTTTAGAAAAGAGGATAGACATGAAAGCAAAAATACTTTTAATCACGCCAAATTTTAAGAGCCTAAAAGGCGGAATCAAGCGAATACAGCCCCCTGCTGGAATTGGTTTTCTAGCAGAAGTGCTACTTAGGGAAAATTACGAGGTCATAATCCGAGACACAGCCCTCGAAGGCTACGAAAATGAAAAAGATTTGACCGATGAATTGGTATTAGTCGGCGAAACGGACGAACAAATAGCCGATTTTATAAAAACCACCGCCCCTAATGTAGTGGGTATTTCCGCCATGTTTACAAACTTGGTGGACTCGGCAAAAAATACCGCTAAAATCGTTAAAAATCTATTTCCACAAGTCCCTATTGTCGTGGGCGGCAATCATGTAACTAATGCGGCAAGAGATTACCAATTCGCCCAAACCAACGATTTACCTGCATTGTCAAACCTCTTCGAAGACTTGATTTTTGACAAAAATATAGATTACGCTATGCTGGGCGAGGCGGAGTATGAGTTCCCCAAATTGGTAGATTGTTTGCTTAATAACGGCGATATTTCGTTGATAAAGAATCTTGTGTACAAAAACGAAAACGAGGTTATCTTCAACTCTCCGCCGCTTTCACGAGATGATAAGCGAATGGATATTGAAAACCTACCAGCACCTGCATGGCATTTGTTTAACATGAAAAAATATTCGGACATCGGAGTGTTTCAATCCAGTTGAACAAAATCCAAAAAGATATTGCCTTTGATGATTACGCGCGGTTGCCCAGAGCAATGCGTATATTGCACAAGCCCCAATACATGGGGCAAACACATACGTTTTCGCAGTCCGCAAAATATCGAGCAGGAGATTATGGATTACATCAAACATTTTGACGGCATTGACGAGGTGCAGATTATGGACGACAACATCACAGCCAATTTGACCCATTTATACAAAATATGCGACATATTAAAGGCACTCAAAATTCCGTGGGTGCCATCAAATGGGATAAAAGCGAATTATCACATGGATAAGCAACTCGAATATTTCCGATACATGAAGGAATCGGGCTGTTATCAGGTTGCGATAGCTTGCGAAACAGGCAATCAGGAGATAATGGACAATATTCTAAACAAGCGGCTGAAATTGCATGAAATGGCGACTGCCATCAACAATGCAAAACAGGCTGGTTTGTACGCACACGTACTGTGGATGGTGGGTTTTCCAGGCGAAACGAGGGACGACATGGAACGGAGCATTATGTATGCGGCGGCTTTGGGAGCGGATAGTTATTCGGTTGCAATAGTAACACCGCTACCAGGCACAAAATTATATCACAAAGTGGTGCAAGAAAAGCTATTTTGGCCAGAAGTCCATGGATTGGACAATATGACAACGAGAAATTCGCTAATAAAAGCGGACGGTTTTGCTAGTTCAACTGAATTTGAAGAATGGGCAAGATTGCAGAATATCCGCCTAAATGAACTCCTAAGCAAGCGAGATCCCAAACGTTTTGAGGCTTACGAAGATTTGAGAGATGTTAAATTTAAGGGGACGAATATTAGGGCGTTGTAGGAAACACAAAAAACCCTCGTCCGCCGTGGTTATTGGGCGAGGGCAGGGGTTTGCATTAGGCTAAAAAACGGCGTTTAGGTCGATAGGGATTTTTGTAACTCCTCTATCTCCTGGCGTGATAGTTCGCTGTATCGCATGATTTTTATCATGTCTGCACCGTCTTCTAACATTGCGATTGCAGTCCGCTTTGCCTTTTCAAGCCACTTCTGCTCGCCAAACGCAATCTTCTCCTCTTCGATAATCCGTCCGACCTTAGTCATACTCATCATCCTCCATAATCTATCAGCATTTTCACGACTTATAAACTTATCCGCAGCCGTCAAAATGCCCGCAATTATAAATTTCTGCTGTTCCTCGTCCACGACCTGCTCCACAAGCTCAATCGCTGCCACGATAACATCTTGCTTTTTATCTGGATTGGGTTCGGTCAACGGCAAAATGATAAACCGCATAACCTCCTCGTCCGACAGCCGCTCCCCACGCTCGATTTTAGCTTTTATGTCGGCGTGTAGCAGGTTAGTGTCGAATTTGGACAGAAACACCTGCTCGACTGTAATCCGCACTGCACCAAGGTCAAGAGCCGCTGGAGCCGCTAAAATATCGCCTGTGTAAATGACCGCAACAATGACATTCGTAACCTCGATACCCTCGTTCGCAAGCATTTTCAATAACGCCAGCACATATTGCAGATATTTAATAAAATTCTTCGCCGACAAGGTCGACTCAAACTCCTGCAAAAACAGCGTGTCGTCTTCCAGCAGAAACGCACCATCCCCACGATATTCCACCGCAATGAGCGGATAGTCCGTGGGCAATACTTCCTTAATTTTGGGGACATCTAAGCCGTACACACTAAACGATTTATTCTTGTAATGTTGGGCTAACGTCTTCGATATGATGTCCTTGTTGGTATGGGCAATCGCCATGAAACCACCTCATATACATTGTAGCACAGCTTTCGGAGATTGGCAAATTTTAGAAAGGAATTTTAACATGAAAAGCATGAACCCCATGAAAACAATAATCCTAGCAGGAGGCCTAGGCACACGCATCTCCGAAGCCAGCCACCTAAAACCGAAACCGATGATAGAAATCGGCGGAAAGCCCATTCTGTGGCACATAATGAAGATTTACAGCCAGCACGGCTACGGCGATTTCGTGGTCTGTTGCGGCTACAAACAGCATATAATCAAGGAATATTTCGCAAATTACTACCTGCACAATTCCGACATCACATTCGACTTCGCAAACGGCAACGAAATCAAGCTACAAAACAACGCCACCGAGCCGTGGACGGTAACGCTTGCCGACACAGGCTTGCACACGCTGACAGGCGGCAGAATCCGCCGCATCCGCCAATACGTGGACGGCGAGATATTCATGCTAACCTACGGCGACGGCTTGTCAAACATCGACATCCAAAAACTGGCGGATTTCCACCATTCTCACGGAAAAATCGCCACAATCAGCGTGGTAAAGCCAGAGGGGCGGTTCGGCGTGTTAGACATCGAGGGCGACTATATTAGGGCGTTCCGAGAAAAAAGCGACGAGGACGTAAGCTACATAAACGGCGGATTCATGGTCTTTTCGCCGCAAATTTTCGATTATCTCGGAAACGGCACGACCATGCTCGAACGTGAGCCATTCGAGCGTCTGGCGGAAAACGGCGAACTTATGGCGTTTCGCCATGACGGCTTTTGGCAGTGCATGGACACACAGCGAGATTGGCGGAATTTAGAGGATTTATGGGAAGAGGGCGCACCATGGAAAATATGGTAAAGAATTTTTGGCAGGGCAGGCGAGTGTTCCTCACAGGACACACAGGTTTCAAAGGCTCGTGGTTGGCTAGAATACTGACTTCGGCGGGTGCGGAGTTGACAGGCTATGCACTCGCTCCGACCGAGCCGAGCCTGTTCGCTATGCTGGATATTCCAATGACCTCGATAATCGGCGATATACGTGATTTTTCCGCCCTTTTAGCGGCGTTCAAACAAGCCAATCCAGAGGTGGTAATTCACATGGCGGCACAGCCACTCGTCCGAGAAAGTTACCAAAATCCGACCTACACTTACGAGGTCAACGTCATGGGAACGGTTAATTTGCTGGAATGTGCGAGATTGGCGGACGGCGTTCAAAGCATTGTCAACGTAACCACGGATAAAGTCTACAAAAACCACGAATGGGAATGGGGCTACCGAGAAACGGACGAATTGGGCGGTTTCGACCCATATTCCAACAGCAAATCCTGCTCGGAGTTGGTAACGCAAAGCTATATAAATGCGTTTTTGGGCGGAAAAACGGCGGTCTCGACCGTGCGAGCAGGGAATGTAATCGGCGGCGGCGATTTCGCCAAAGACCGCATTGTGCCCGACTGCGTGCGAGCGGCGGCGGCTGGCGAGGTTATACAAATCCGCAATCCGCAGTCAATACGCCCATTTCAGCACGTTTTAGAGCCGTTGTTTGCGTATTTGACGGTGGCGGAGCGACAGGCTGAAAACGGCGAATTGGCGGGCTTTTACAATATCGGGCCCGACTATGCGGATTGCGTGAGTTCGGCTGAAATTGCGGAATTATTTTGCAAATACTGGGGCAATGGGCAGAAATGGGAGAATTTGGCACAAAAAGACCAACCGCACGAGGCGAATTTTCTGAAACTCGACTGCTCGAAAATGAGGCGAGTGTTCGGCTGGCAGCCACGGCTAGACATCGCAACCGCCGTGAAAATGACGGTCGATTGGACGAAATCCCATTTGCAGGGCGAAAATGCCGCCGAGTTGATGGATAGGCAGATTTTAGAATATTTGGAGGAAAAAAATGACAGAACAACAAGCAAGAGCGGAAATCTTGGAGAAAGTTGCGGAATATTGCGACACATTCCACAAAAAAGCGGCGTATAAAGATGGAGACAGGATTCCGTATGCGTCAAGGGTGTACGATAGGCATGAAATGGTGAATTTAGTGGACTCGGCGTTGAATTTCTGGCTGACGGCTGGGCGTTATGCGGCGGAATTTGAGCGTAAATTTTCCGAGTTTTTGGGTGTGAAATATTGTGCCTTGGTAAACTCTGGCTCGTCCGCTAATTTGCTGGCTTTTATGATGTTGACCTCGCCGCTGTTGGGCGAACGGCAGATAAAACCGGGGGACGAGGTTATCACGGTGGCGGCTGGCTTTCCGACCACGATTTCGCCGATTGTGCAGTACGGCGCGGTGCCCGTTTTCGTGGATATTACGATACCGCAATATAATATCGACGTGGAGCAGTTGGCGGCGGCGGTTTCCGAGAAAACTAAGGCGGTTATGTTGGCACATACTTTGGGGAATCCCTTTGATTTGGCGGCTGTTGTGGCGTTTTGCAAGGAGCATGGGCTGTGGCTGATTGAGGATAATTGCGATGCGTTGGGTTCGACATTCTCGGACGGCGGCGAGGAGCGGCTTACAGGGACTTTTGGGGATATTGGCACGTCTAGTTTTTATCCGCCGCACCACATGACGATGGGCGAAGGAGGGGCTGTTTACACGGATAATCCGCTTTTGTCAAAGATAATGTTTTCTCTGAGGGATTGGGGCAGGGATTGCGTGTGTGCGTCTGGGCAGGATAATCTGTGCGGACACCGATTTGACGGGCAATTTGGCGATTTGCCGCTCGGCTACGACCATAAATATGTCTATTCGCATTTTGGCTATAATTTGAAAGCTACGGAAATGCAGGCGGCGATTGGGCTGGCACAGTTGGCTAAAATCGGGGATTTCACGGCGAAACGCCGCCATAATTTCGACCGTTTGAAAGCCGCACTTTTCTCGGAAAAGCGATTCATTTTGCCAGAGCCGTTGGAGGGCAGCAAGCCGAGTTGGTTCGGGTTTTTGCTGACTTGCGTGGGTGTGGAGCGTGGGCGGATTGTTGAAGTTTTGGAGGAGCAGGGGATTCAGACTAGGATGTTATTTGCAGGGAATATCACGAAACATCCTTGTTGCAAGGGCGTGAAATATAGGATTGTGGGGGATTTGCGAAACTCGGATCGGGTCTTGGCGGACACGTTTTGGGTGGGCGTTTATCCCGGAATGTCGGACGAGATGGTTGACCGTATGGCGGAGGTGTTATTATGGAAATTTTAGAGACGGCATTGGAGGGCGTGTTTTTGCTGAAACGCCGACCTTTTGCGGACGAGCGAGGGTCGTTCGCGCGGATATTTGACAGGGCGGAATTGGAGGAGCACGGGCTTTGTGCGGATATTGCGCAGATGAGTTTGTCGGCGAATCACAGGCGAGGGACGTTGCGGGGGTTGCATTCGTTGAGCGGCGAGTTTGCGGAGGATAAGATTGTAACTTGCGTGTTGGGCAGCGTTTTTGACGTGTGCGTGGACGTGCGCGAGGGTTCGGCGACGTTTGGACGGTGGGTTTCGCAGGAGTTGTCGGCGGAGAATGGGCTGGCGTTTTACGTGCCGAAGGGGTTTGCTCATGGGTATGTTACGCTGACTGACGATGTGCATTTGCTTTATACGATGAGTCGGTTTTATCGGCCCGAGGCCGAGCGTGGGTTTATGTGGGATGAGCCTGTGTTTGGGATTCGGTGGCCGGAGATTACCCCCCCCCCCCCCCCCCCCCCCCC